>NZ_CVLB01000004.1 GCF_001049755.1 Brachyspira suanatina
AAGGTTAGCGATATTTGCAGGATATGATAAAGATAATATCATAGATGATTATGTAGTATATTATATTAAAGAATTAAAAAAAGTAGCTGATATAGTTTATGTTTGCAACTGTAATATGTTAGAAAGTGAATTAGATAAAATATCTTCTTATTGTATTCATATTATTAATGGCAGACATGGAGAATATGACTTTGGATCATATAAAAGAGGATTTATTTATGTTAGGAATAATAAAATAATATTTGATTATGATTATTTATTACTCTGCAATGATTCTAATTTTGGCCCATTTATTCCATTTGAGAATATGTTTGCACAATTAACATATGATAAAGCTACTGTTTATGGTTGTTTTAAACATTTGGAAATAAATAATTTACCTAAAAATAATATACATGGGTTAAAAAAAATAGATGAACATTTACAATCTCATTTTTTAATAATTCCACAACAAGTTTTTTTATCAGAATGGTTCTACAATTTTATAAAAAACATAAAACTTAAAGAAAAAATACAGATAATTAATAATTATGAAATTGGAATGGGAAAATTATTTTCAGATCATAATATTAATATGAAGTCTTTATATGGTGAAGATAATTATAATAAACCATATTCTAATCCATTAGAACTTATCAAAAATGGTTATCCATTTTTAAAAAAAATAAGAAAAGATCTAAATATAGAAGAAATTAAATCTATATTGAATTTAATAAAAGATCATTATAATATAAATTTAATTATCAATTATTATTGTAGATTTCCTGATGAAAATATTTTGTGTAACAAAAAAAAATTAGAAAATGATTATAGCTTGTTAAATACTAAAACAATAATATTTACTTTTTTGCAATTTAAAAACTGGGCAGTTTGTAGTATTATTAAAGATATAAAATATATAAAAATAACATTATTTGGAATAAATATAATTTTAAAAAATAAAGGATAGAACATAAATGAAAAGGTTAGCGATATTTGCAGGATATGATAAAGATAATATCATAGATGATTATGTAGTATATTATATTAAAGAATTAAAAAAAGTAGCTGATATAGTTTATGTTTGCAACTGTAATATGTTAGAAAGTGAATTAGATAAAATATCAAATTATTGTATCCATATTATTAATGGAGAGCATGGAGAATTTGATTTTGGATCATATAAAAGAGGATTTATTTATGTTAGGAATAATAAAATAATATTTGATTATGATTATTTAATGCTTATAAATGATTCAGTTTTTGGTCCTTTTTTTGATCTAAAAACAATAGTAGAAAATATGGAGAAAAAAGATTTAGATGCTTGGGCTATGTTTCATTGTTTATTTGATCATATTAATATTGAGCATTTGCAATCTTATTTTATATCTATAAAAAAGAAAATTTTTATAACACAAAATTTTGTTTATTTTATGCAATCAATAACTAAATTAGATTCTAAATATGATATGATTATACATCATGAATTTGGTCTTACTAAATTTTTTCTAGATAATAATTACAAAATAGGTGGATATTTTGATTCTTCAAATATAAAAACAGAAAATGATAATAATTTGCCTTTTCATAAATCTGAAGAACTTATTAGAAATGGATTTCCATTTTTTAAAAGAAGTATATTAGAACCTTCATTAAGATTACAAACATATAATTTTACTGTTGATAACTGGAATAATATATTAAATACCATTGAAAATAATTACGATATCAATTTAATAAAAAATAATATAGAAAGAGTTTTGAATATAGACTCTAATACTTTACTTCCTAAAATAGAACAAACAACTGAAGATAATATATCAAAAAAAGATAAATGTTTCAAACTTTTTGGATTAGAATCAAATGATAAGTATCAAACACTATATATATTTGGCATAAAAATTACTATAAAAAGGTAATATTAATATGAATACAATAAGAAGAATAGTAATATTTGCAGGATATGATAAAGATAATATCATAGATGATTATGTAGTATATTATATTAAAGAATTAAAAAAAGTAGCTGATATAGTTTATGTTTCTGATTGTAATATGTTAGAAAGTGAATTAGATAAAATATCTTCTTATTGTATTCATATTATTAATGGCAGACATGGAGAATATGACTTTGGATCATATAAAAGAGGATATATTTACGCAGAAGAACAAAATATACTCAAAGATTATGATTATTTAATGCTTATAAATGATTCAGTTTTTGGTCCTTTTTTTGATCTAAAAACAATAGTAGAAAATATGGAAAATAAAAATTCCGATGTTTGGGGTATGTTTAAATATTTAGAAAATAATACAGAAAAGGAACATTTACAAAGCTACTTTGTTTCAATGAAGAACAAGGTTTTTATATCAAAAGAATATAATAGTTTTATACACTCGGTTAAAAAAGAAACAGATAAAGGAGAAATAATTAGAAAATATGAGATAGGACAAAGTGTTTTGTTTAAAAAATGTAGCTATAGTATAGAAAGTTTTTTGGATTCAAGTAGCAAATCAGACTGTAATATTGAAAATAATGTATTATTATTTGATCCTCTTCCTTTAATAGAAAAAGGATTTCCATTTTTAAAGATTTTTATGTTCAAAAATCTACTTGAATTAAAAAAACATCATGTTATAAATATGGATATAACTCGCTTATATAGAATTATAGATATAATAAAAAAAGATTATGAAATTAAATTAATTATAGACTATTTAAATAGCAATAATATTATGTTTCCTAAATTTAGAAAATTGAAAAATTATTTTTTAAATAAAAAGTTTTTGTATATAGAATTATCTTATTATAATTTAGAAAAATGTACATTATTAATAAAATTATTTAATTTTATCAGAATTACTATATTTATTCCAAATAAATATATATTTTATAAAAATTTTGACTTTATTTTGAAAACTTAATAATATTATGAAATATAATTCTAAGTTTTAGAATTGATATTATAAACTTTCAATATATTAGGAATGAGCAAAATTAATATGTGTAAATTATTAAATTTAATGAATATCAATATTTAAAATCTTATTTTAAATATTGAAACTTAAAAGAATAAAGATATAATATACCTTTAATAAAAAAACATTAAATTACTATTATATTTTAAGGATATAATTTATGACACAAGAACAAATAGATTTAATAAATAAAGTAGTATGGTTTATTCCGTTTAAAAACAAAAGAAATGCTGTAAGAAATTTTCTTAATAGTATAGTAGAAAATATAAATATTATAAATTCTATAACTCAACATTCAGTAAATCAAAATCAGCAAATCACTGATTTAATACAACACTCTATTAATCAAAATCAGCAAATAATTGATTTATTACAGCATTCTATTAATCAAAATAATTATATAAATAAAGAAACGCTTAATTATATATTAACTCTTAAAAAAGAATTATTGGAGTTAAAAGGAAATAAAGAAAAAAATAATAAAAAAGTTATATATACTTGTATAACAGATAGATACGATAATTTATTTGTACATACTTATATTAATAATGATTGGGATTATATTTGTTTTACAGATGACAAATATTTAATAAATGCTCAAATTTATGGTAATTGGATAATAAAACCTCTTCAATTTAATGAATTAGATAATACTAGGAATAATAGATGGCATAAAATGCATCCTCATATAATATTAAAAGAATATGATCATAGTATTTATTTAGATGGTAATATAGATATAAAGACTAGCTATCTATTTGAATGTATTAATAATTGTATTAATAATAATGAAACAATATCCATACCTAAACACTATTTAAGAGATTGTTTGTATGATGAAGCAGATATAGTATGTAAATATAATATTGATAATCCAGATATAGTAAAAACTCAAATGGAAATATATAGAAATGAAAACTTTCCAGAGCATTATGGATTTACAGAAAATAATTGCATTTACAGAAAACATAATGATCAAATTATTATGAAGACTATGGAAGAATGGTGGTATTGGGTAAAAAATTACTCAAAAAGAGATCAATTAAGTTTATTTTATGCTTTATGGAAAAATAATATAAAAATGGAAAAATATTTAACAGATATGCCTATAAGATATGATTTTAATAATTTTAATTGGTTTTATCACAAAAAAAGTAATGAAACATTGTTAGAAGAAAGTAAAAGATTAGGATTTGTATGATTTATTTAATAACAGGTGTTGCTGGATTTATAGGTTCTAACCTTTTAGATGAACTATTAAAAAATAAAGATAATATTATTATAGGTATAGATAATTTAAATGAGTTTTATGCTCCAATTATTAAAAGAAAAAATATTCAGCATAATTTAGAAAATAATAATTTTAAGTTTTATAATATTGATTTATTAGATACAAATCAATTAAATAAAATATTTGAAAATCATAAAATAGATAGTATAGTACATTTGGCGGGTTATGGAGGTGTAAGACCTTCTATAGAAAAACCTAAACTCTATATAGACAATAATATAGTTGCTACTCTTAATATATTAGAATGTATGAAAAAATATAATGTAAAAAAGTTAGTTTATGCATCTTCAAGCAGCGTTTATGGAAATTCAAAAGAAAATATTTTTAAAGAAACACTTAATGTAAGTAAACCTATTTCTCCTTATGCTATGACAAAAAAAGCTTGCGAAGAATTATGTTATACCTATCATAAACTTTATAATATTAATATTATAGCTTTAAGATTCTTTACAGTTTATGGAAAAAGACAGAGACCTGATTTAGCTATATCAAAATTTACAAAGCTTATACTTGAGGATAAACCAATACCAGTATTTGGAGATGGCAATACTATAAGAGATTATACATATATTGATGATATAATATCTGGAATTATTTCTGCTATAGAGTATAATAAAACATCTTATGAAATAGTTAATCTAGGAGGTGGAAATCCTGTTAGTTTAAATAGAATGATAGAAACTATAGAAAATGTTTTGAATAGGAAAGCTACTATAGAAAGAATGTCCATGCAAAAAGGCGATGTAGATAAGACAGCCGCAGATATTAACAAAGCTAAAAAACTTTTAAATTATAACCCTTCTACTAGTTTTGAAGAAGGAATAAAAAAGTTTACAAAGTGGTTTAAAAATAATATGTATAATGAGGTATAGATGGAACTTAATGAATTAAAAAATATTTATGATGAGAAATTTTGGTGACCTATACGAGGAAATTATAATTATAGATCGGCCAAAATGATTTTACCAATGATATTTAAATATTATAAACCTAATTCTATTATAGATATAGGTTGTGGTATAGGTACTTGGCTAAGTGCTGCATTAGAATTAGGAATTCAAAATTTACAAGGTATGGACTGCAATGAAATATCTGAAGACTATTTATTATTACCAAGAAAATATATTGCTATAGATAATTTGTAAACTCATGAAAATAAAGATAATAAAAAATATGATTTAGCTATATCAGTAGAAGTAGCAGAACATCTGAATAATTTAGTATCAGAACATTTTATACAAACACTAACTAGTTATAGTAAAGTTATTATATTTTCTGCTGGAATACCATATCAGGATGGAACTAATCATATTAATTGTCAGCCTCCTCAGTTTTGGTATGATATTTTTTCTAGGTATGAATATGTTTGTTTTGATTTTAGAAATGAACTAATGAATATGTGGGAAGAAATCAATCCATGTTATTCTCAAAATTTATTACTTTACGTTCATAAAGATTTGGCATATATATTTAAAAACAATTTAAAAATAACTAATAGACCTATATTTTTTTATCATCCTGCTTATGTTAATACAATAGTACATCATTCTAATAATGATATAAATAATTTAACAATACAAAATAGTCAATTATTAAAATTAAATGAGAATACACATTATATAAAAAATAAGTATGAAGAATTAAAACTGAATTTAAATTGGTTTAGTATATTAAGTATATTTGGTATTCAATTATTTACTATTTCAAATAATTCTAATTATTTAAGATTAACTGTATTAGGAATAAAATTAACATTTAAAGTTAATGAAGAAAGTATTAATAAAATAGCTTGGTGGATACCTATAAAAAGTTTAAGAAATAGTTTCAGAGTTAAATTTAAAATAGAAGACCAGACCAAACCTAATTTTTATACTATACATTTTTGTATTTATAATAATACAAAAACTAAAAAATTATAACCTATGCTGCATTGTTATATTGCAGCATAGGTTATAATTTTTTAGTTAGTATAGAACAATAAATCTACAATAGCTATTTCTAATGATTTTAATAATAAAATTCAATAAAGAAAAAAATTCTATATAATAACAAAATATCTATATATTATAGCAAATGATTTAATATTATTTATATAACAATTTAAATAATTATATAAACATTTAATAATAACTCTAATAATTTATAACTAAAGCCAAAACAAAACTTATTTATGATTTTTTGTATTCAAAATACAGAATATAAATAACTTAACTATACCTGAAAATATACTTGTATTATTTTCAGGTATCTGTTATTATATTATAAATTTCATTTGAATTTATAATTTACTTTGATGTTTATAAAAAGTTTTAGAGATAAATTTTAACAGTACAAAATAATTTAATAACTATGAAAAAATTAATTATTTTTGAAATAACAGCTGGATTTACAGATCAAATTACAATATTATGTACGGCATTAAAAATTAAACAACTTTATAATGCAATTATTAAATTAGATGTTTCATGGTTTCATGATAATAAATATGATGAATTAAATAATGAAGAAAGAAAATTAAGAATTATTGATTTATTTTATGATTTAAATCTAGATATAGCAACTCAAGAAGAAATAAATTTGGCAAAACAAACATTATATATTGATGGTAGAAATAAGAATATAGATTTGAATGGTTTATTACAAAGCACAAATGTATCTATTTTATATATAAATACATTTGTAACTCATTGTAAAATAGTAGATAATATTAATAATATTGATGTAAATATGATATTAGATATAGATAAGTACTTATTTAAATACTTATCAAATGAAAATAAAAACATAATTAATGATATGATTCAATATGATAGTGTAGCATTACATATAAGAAGAGGAGATTATATATATTTTTTAAATCATAACAGAGAAAATAGCATTTTTTCATTAGACAAATTAAGTTTATCTATTTATTACTTAATTTATATTTTAAAAAATCAAAATATAAAATTCTATATTTTTTCTAACAATTATGATTATGTTATAACAAATATAGTGCCTATAATAAATAATTACAAACTTGAATATAAAATTATACAAGATAATGAAGAGTATATAGATTTTTATTTAATAACAAAATGTAAATATACTATTTCAACATTTGGGAAATTTGCCAAAACAGCTTTTTTATTTAATAAGAATGTAGATAAAATTTTAATAGATACACATAAAACTAATTTCTTATCTTTACAGCCATATAATTATATAGATGATATTATCATAGAAAATTTTAATAACTATTTAAAACCAAAATATGAAAAATTTATTGTTACTAGTGGATTCAATAAGCAGTCATTTATATCATCAAATGTGATGATTTATATATTAGATTTTATTCATAAAAATAGGTATAAAAATATATGTCAATTGGGAATGTTAGATGGATTTGAAACCCATAGCATATTAAAATATGCTATGGGTATGAATAAAGATTTAAAATTAAATTGTTTTGAAAATAATGAAATAGAAATTTCTGGATATGAAAGCGTATTATTTACTGAATCTGAAAAAAAAAGATTAAATCTATTTATGCATAATAATATAGTTGATACAAATAATATTTATAACTTAAAAGATATAGACCTTATATTTATAACTAAAGAAAATAGTCATCCAATAGTGATGTTTTATTTATTGTATTTATTTTCACACATGAATAAAAAAATAACTATAATATTAAATGGTTTATCATGTGAAGACTCTTTTTCTATAAATGATTATATATATAATCTATATAATGGAGAAAAAAACAGATTTTATGATATAGATAAATGTGAATATAGTAATATAGGATTTATAAAAATATCAAAAGATAATCTGCTAAAAATTATCAAGAATGTATCAAATATATCATTTAATTATCAAAATAATATTTTTTTCTACAATCAAATTGTTGATATTAGAAAAGATTATTACAATTATTTTAATATTGATAAAGCCTATGAAAGATTATATAAATTAAAAGAATATATGGCTAATAAATTTAAAAAAGAAGATATAGATTATATTATAAATAATATAAAAAATAATATAGACAATAAAAATTTTCTATATTCAAATAATATTGATTATAGAATAAATAATAGCAAAGCATTATATTTACAAAATAATAAAATAAATGATATTTATAACGAACTAAATGAATTAAAAATTATATATAATATTATCCTTAATAAAATAGCTTGGTGGATACCTATACGAAAATGGCGTGATAGCTTTAGAGCTAAATTTAAAATAGAAGACCAGACCAGACCAGACCAGACCAGACCAGACCAGACCAGACCAGACCTAATTTTTATACTATACATTTTTATATTTATAATAATACAAAAAATCAAAAATTACAACCTATGCTGCAAGATAGTAATGCAGCATAGGTTTTTTGTTGCGATTATCAAATAAATAGTTTAAGGAATAAAAATGGATAAAAAAACAATAGACAATATAGCTTGGTATATACCTTTTAAAAAGTTGAGAAATTCTATAAGAGAATTACTATTATATTTTTATAATAAATTAGAGTTGGATAATTATCCAAATTATAAATATATAGCATTTGAACGAGATAAAAATTTTGAAAATAAATTAAATACTATAATTCATTTATCTAAATTTATAAATTATAAAAGAAAATATAATGGCGATGGTATAGAAGTTATTCCAAATTATAATAATAATATACTTTATTATTCAGATTTTGGAAATATAGAAAATAAGATACAAGAATTATATGATATAAATAAGATATATGAAACATTTAATTTATTTAATGATGAATATAGTAAAGATATATATTTGATGCAAATAATAAATTATAGTTTTTTTGAAGAAATAGGAAAAGGTATAATGCTTCCTTTATATTATTCTCATATATGGAATTCATACTATGATATGGATGATTTCATAAAAGAAGAAATAAGTATAGATGGTAAAAAATTATTTTTTTGTGATTTATCAAATATTAATATACCTATTTCATTACATGTACCTTATAAATATATTTATTTTGCAAATTTTATAATAGAACAATATAGGTATAAAAATAAAGTTACAATTAAAAAAGGCGATTATGTTATAGATGGCGGTGGATATGTAGGAGATACAGCATTGTATTTTGCTAATTTAGTTGGAAATCAAGGAAGAGTATATTCTTTTGAATTTATAGATGATAATTTAGATATATTTTATAAAAATATGGAACTAAATAAACATTTAAAAGACATTATACATATAATAAAAAATCCTTTATATAGTAAATCAAATGAAGAATTAATGATTAATATCAGCGGATCTGCTTCTAGAATAGATAAGTCAAACAATAATAATGCTTCTAAATTTCTAAGTATATCTATAGATGATTTTGTTTTTAATAACAAAATAGAAAAAATAGATTTTATAAAAATGGATATAGAAGGTGCTGAATTAGAAGCATTAAAAGGTGCTGAAAAAACAATATTACAATTCAGACCAAAATTAGCTATATCTATTTATCATAGTTTCAATGATTATTATGAAATACCTTTATTACTTTCAAAAATGCTCAATAATTATGAATTTTATTTTGATCATTTTAAAGTTGGCAGAGGAGAAAGTATTTTATTTTGCAAACCTATTTAAATATTAACAATATACAAGATTTTATTTAATGAAAAAATTATAAACTATTTTATTATAAAATAATTTTTAATTATAAAGAGGAATATATGAATAAAAAAACAATAGAAAAAATAGCTTGGTGGATACCTATTAAAAAATTGCGTAATAATTTCAGAGAAAAAATGTATTCCAATATAATACCTGAAAATATTATAGATTATAATAATAAAGTTAAAACTATTTATAATTATAGAAAAATAAAATTAATCCATCTAGAAACCCATAATAGATGCAACAATGACTGTCAATTTTGCCCAGTTAGTGTAGGTAATGAGAAAAGAGAATACCATAAAATGTCAGAAGAATTATTTATAAAAATAATGAATGATTTATCTAAAATGAATTATAATCAAAGTATATCATTATTTTGTAATAATGAACCATTTTTAGATACAAGGATAGTAGATTTTTTTAGGATAGCAAAAGAAAAATTACCTAATGCTTTTCATTATATTATGACAAATGGTTTGATAGTATCTTTAGAACAATTCAAAGAATCATATAAATATTTGGATATGTTTCTTATAGATAATTATAATAATAATAATGAATTAAATCCAAAGGCAAAAATCATATATGATTTTTGTATGCAAAATCCAGAATATAAAGAAAAAACTATAATTCTTATGAGAAGAAAAGATGAAATATTATCTAGTCGAGCAGGAAATTCACCAAATAGACAAACTTCTTTACAAAAGATAAAACATTTATGCAGTTTACCTAATCATCAATTTATTATAAGACCAGATGGAAAAATATCACTATGTTGTAATGATGCTTGGGGACAAATGACTTTAGGAGATTTAAATAAAAATACAGTAGAGGAAATATTTAATTCAAGATATCATAATAAAATATGTAAAAAGTTACTTAAAGGAAGAGATAAAATTACAATCTGTGAATATTGTGATTATGTAGATGATCTTAATATAACATATAATAGAATAGTTAATAATATTCCTTCCGATGGTTTAACTAGACACAAAAACAACCCTGCTAATATATTAAAATAACAGTTGTATTATTTTATTATTTTGTTATAATATTAAACAAGCTTTTAATAATTGGATACTTGTTTATGACAAAAGAAGAAAATATTGAATTTAGAGAAAAAATAATTAAAGAACAATTTCGAAATGCCTTAGGATATGAGCTCAATTTAGAAAATCCAAGAACATTTAATGAAAAATTACAATGGCTAAAACTATATTATCATGATCCTTTAATGACTAAATGTGCTGATAAATATTTAGTACGAGAATATATAAAAGAAACTATTGGAGAGAAGTATCTTATACCATTGATAGGAGTGTGGGATAAAGTAGAAGATATAAATTTTGATTCTTTACCTAATCAATTTGTACTAAAAGTAAACTGGGGAAGCGGCCAAAATATTATAGTAAAAGATAAAAGTCAATTAGATATAGAAGAAACTAAAAATAAATTAAGATATTGGATGCTACCTACTTCAAATCATTATTATTATTCTTATGAATGGCCTTATAAAAATATAGAACCCAAAATAATATGTGAAAAATATATAAGTTTTAACAAAAGCTTTTTTGATCATAAAATATATTGCTTTAACGGGAAACCATATTTTATGCATATAGTTGAAAATCCACACTCAAATTATACAAAAGTTAATATGTATGATATAAATGGTCATAAATTAGATTTAATTTTTGATAACTATGAACATATTCAAAATCTAAATGATTACACCCCACAATATTTAGCTTTACTATTTAAGCTTTCATCACAAATTTCTAATCATTTTATCAATGCTCGTGTAGATTTTTATATAATGAATAATAATATATATTTTGGAGAAATAACTTTTACACCTAGTAATGGAATAGGTAAATTTGAACCTCAAGAATGGGATTATAAATTTGGAGAATTATTAAAATTACCTAAAGAAAAGATACTAGAATATGATGTACTTGACAAAGAAAGTATTATAAAAGAAGCCTGCAATCTTGAACCTATAGTTAAACAATATAGAGATTTAGAGAGTAATTTCAACTATACCAATATAAATAATACTAATACTATTAATTATCTCAATAATGAATTAAGTAATTATAACAACACTATAAAATACATAAGGCATACAAATGAAGAATTAAGGCTAAATTTAAATTGGTTTAGTATATTAAGTATATTTGGTATTCAATTATTTGCCATTTCAAATAATAATCATTATTTAAGATTAACTATACTTGGAATAAAATTAACATTTAAAGTCAATGAAGAAAGTATTAATAAAATAGCTTGGTGGATACCTATACGAAAATGGCGTGATAGCTTTAGGACTAAATTTAAAATAGAAGACCAGACCAGACCAGACCAGACCAGACCAGACCAGACCAGACCTAATTTTTATACTATATACTTTTATATTTCTTATAATAAAACAAAAAATCAAAAATTACAACCTATGCTGCCATATTATAAAGCAGCATAGGTTTTTTATTGCAATTTTTTTAGGAGTTTATATAAAATGGTAAAATATTCAAACATACATAAGTACTATGTGTTAAAAACAGTAATATATATATTATTCATTATTTTCATAATGATTTCCTGTCAAAAAACAGATATAAATAAAAAAGAAATAATTGTAAATTTATTTACTGAACCTTTAACTATTGATCCAAGCTTAAACACAGATAGTTGGCCAGCTAGTTATATGCTACATAACTTTGAAGGATTAGTAAAAAAGGATGAAAATAATAATATTATACCTGGGGTAGCTGAAAGTTGGAATATAAGCGAAGATGGATTAATATATACTATAAAATTAAGAACAAATGCCAAATGGAGCGATGGTAAAACTGTAACATCTCATGATTTTGTTTATACATATCAAAGAATTGTTAATCCTAAAACAGCAGCAAAATTTAGCTATTTCTTAGATCCTATAAAAAATGCTAAATCTATATATGAAGGTAAAAAAAATATAGATACATTAGGAGTAAAAGCATTAGATGATTACACTTTAGAAATATACCTAGAAACCCCTACAGCATATTTTTTAGATTTACTAGCTTTTCCAACATATTTACCTGTAAGAAAAGATATAATAGAAAAATATGGAGATAAATGGACTTTAAATCCTGAAAGCTACATAGGAAATGGTCCTTTTAAGATGATAGAAAGAAAAATAGACGATAAATTAGTTTTAGAAAGAAATACTTATTATTGGGATACCAATAATATAAAATTGAACAAAATTACATTTTTATTATCAGATGATTACAATCTTAGTTTAAGTGGGATATTAAATAATAAATTAAATTTTTCAAAATATGTATCTAGAAAGAATTTAGATTTTATAAAAGAAAATAATATTCTAACAACAAAACAAATGTTAGCAACATATTGTTATCGTATAAATAATACAAATGAAGTTTTAAATGATATTAGAGTTAGAGAGGCTCTAAATTTAGCTATAGATAGAAATTATTTAGTAGAAACGATAACTAAATTAAATGAAAAGCCTGCTAATGCTTTTGTTGCATATGGGATAAATGATTATGAAGGAAATTTTAGAGAAAATGGAAAGAATTATTTTGATATATCAAAAGAAGGCTATTCTAATAATGTAATTAAAGCCAAAAAATTACTAGAAGAAGCAGGATATAGTAATAAAAAATTTCCTCCTTTAAGTATTACTATAGCATCTGAAGAAAAAGATATAGAAATAGCAGAAGCTATACAAAATATGTTAAAAGAAAATTTAAATATAGATACAATAATTAATAAATACGATTTTGGAACTTATTTATCATACATGCATAGTCGTAATTTTGAATTAGCTATGTATAGTTGGTATGGAGATTTTAATGATCCTATAAATTTTTTACTTCCTTTTGAAAGTACATCTTTTCAAAATTATGGATCTTTTATAAATGAAAAATATGATAACTATATACAAATTGCTATAACAAATCATAACAATAAATATAGGATGGAAGTACTTCATAAAGCTGAAGACATTTTAATAGAAAATTACAGTATTATACCTCTATATTTCATTAATGAAGCATTCTTAATTTCTACTAATATAAAAAACATAGAGTATGACCCTATGGGAATGGTTAGGTTTATACATTCTTATATAGAATAACAATAGTTAATATGGAGCCAATATTATGTATGATTTAGAATTTAAAAAAGAATTTTTAAAACAGCAATATAAAAATATTATGGGTGAAGAACTTAATTTAGAAAATCCTAAAAAATATGCTGAAAAATTACAATGGCTTAAATTATACTATCATGATCCTTTAATGACTAAATGTGCTGACAAATATTTAGTACGTAAATATATAAAAGAAACTATTGGAGAGGATTATCTTATACCATTAATAGGAGTATGGGATAGAGTAGAAGACATAAATTTTAATTTACTTCCAAATCAATTTGTATTAAAAACAAATTGGGGAAGCGGTCAAAATATAATAGTTGAAGATAAAAATAAATTGGATATAGAAGAAACTAAAAATAAGTTAAATAATTGGTTAAAACCAACATCTAACCATTATTATTTTTCATACGAATGGCCATATAAATACATAAAGCCTAAAATAATAGCAAATTATTATATAGAAAATTTCAATAAAAAATCACATGAATATAGTATATATTCTTTTAATGGAAACCCTCGTATAATACATTTAATTATTAATTTGCATACACCTCATTTAAAATCTAATATTTATGATCTAGAATGGAATAAACTGGATATACAATATAATTTTCCAAATATAGAATATGATATAAAAAAACCTGAATATTTAGATAAATTATTATCTTTATCTAAACAATTGGCCTCTAACTTTCCATTGTCAAGAATAGATTTTACAACAGAAAATGATAAAATTTATTTTGTAGAAATAACATTTTTTCCTAATGCTGGTTTCATAAAGTTTAATGATAAGAAATGGGATGATTATTACAGCAACTTTTTAACGCTACCAAAAGAAAAGAAAATGGACTATGATTTTGTAGATAGAGATACATTATTAAATCAAATAAATAATTTAGAGCCTATAGTAAAACAATATAAAGATTTAGAATATAACTTTAACTTTGCTAATAATACAATAAATACATTAAATAATAAATTGGATAATTTAAATAACTATATTAATAAACAAAATGAAGAATTCAAACTTAATATAAATTGGTTCAGCTTATTAAGTATATTAGGAATACATTTATTTGCAGTTTCAAATAATTCTCATTATATAAGATTAACTATACTAGGAATAAAATTAACATTTAAAGTTAATGAAGAAAGTATTAATAAAATAGCATGGTGGATACCAATTAAAAGCTTAAGAAATAATTTTAGAAAGAAATTTCAAATATAAATCTCAACTTATATTAGTATAATTTTCTTTTCATAATACTTTACTTTATAGATATTATATTATATAGTTATTATTAACTAATAATTTATAGGATATATATATGCCATTTACTTTTCAAAAATTAGATATAGATGGACTTTTCATAGCTGAGCCAAAAGTTTTTGGAGATTCCAGAGGTTATTTTCTAGAAACTTATAGTGAAAAAGATTTTTTTGAAGTAGGAATTAAAGAAAAATTTGTGCAGGATAATCAATCAAAATCTACAAAAAATGTATTGAGAGGGCTTCATTATCAGAAGAAATATTGTCAGGCTAAATTGGTTAGAGTATTAGAAGGTGAAGTTTTCGATGTTGCTGTAGATTTAAGAAATGATTCTCCTACATTTGGAAAATATTATGGTGTATTATTAACTGAAAAAAATAAAAAGCAGTTTTTTATTCCTAAAGGTTTTGCACATGGCTTTATTGTTTTAAGCGAATCAGCTGTTTTTGCTTATAAATGTTCAGACTTTTATCACCCTGAAGAAGAAGGCGGAATAATATATAATGATAAAAATATCAATATAGATTGGACTTGCGATACTAAAGATGTATTAGTGTCTGATAAAGATTTAAAATTACCAACATTCGACAAAAACAAAAAATATTTTTCATTAGATGGAAATTGGATTGGAGAATAATTTTTATGGTTTGGGTTATTGGTAAAAATGGAATGCTTGCTAAAGATATACTTGCAGCATTCGATAAAAATAGTATAGAATATATTGCAACAGCTTCAGATATAGATATTACTAATATTGATATACTTAATAATTTTTCAAAAGATAAAAATATTAACACAATAATAAATTGTTCTGCATATACAAAAGTAGATTTGGCAGAAGATGAAAAAGATATTTGCTATAAAGTTAATGGGGAAGGTGTTAAAAACATTACAGAAATAGCTTCTAATATAAATGCTGATTTAATTCATTTTTCAACTGACTATGTATTTGACGGAGAAAGCAACAAGCCATATACAGAAGAAGATAAAACTAATCCAATAAATATTTACGGCAAAAGTAAATTAGAAGGTGAAAATTATGCTTTATCCTATAATAAATCAATGGTTATGAGAGTTTCTTGGCTATATGGAATTAACGGAAATAATTTTGTAAAAACTATGATTAAGTTGATGAATAGTAAAGAAAGCATAAAAGTGGTTAATGATCAATTTGGATCTCCTACTTTTACTCAAGATGTTTCTGAAGCAATTCTTAATTTAATTAATAAAAGCAATTATGGTCTTTATCATTATACTAACAATGGAAATATTTCTTGGTACAATTTTGCTAATAGTATATACAAAATTGGAAAAGAATATAATGTTATAAATAATGATTGTCAAATAAATCCATGCACTACTGAAGAATATCCAACCAAAGCTAAAAGACCAAAATACAGTGTTTTATCTGTAGAAAAAATCAAAAAATATGCTAAAATATATGATTATGAATACAGTTTAAATAATTTTTTTAAACTTATAAAATAAATAATTAGAGGTTTTCGATTATGAAAGGAATAGTATTAGCAGGAGGAAGCGGAACAAGGCTTTATCCTATGACAAATGTTATATCAAAACAATTACTTCCTATATATGATAAGCCTATGGTATACTATCCATTATCTGTTTTAATGCTATCAGGAATTAGAGATATACTTATAATATCAACAGAAAATGATACACCTCTTTTCAAAAAATTATTAAAAGACGGCAGTCAATGGGGTTGCAATATAGAATATGCTGTACAAAAGGCCCCTAATGGTCTAGCTGAAGCATTTATAATAGGGGAAAGTTTTATAGGAAAAGATAATGTATCTATGATATTAGGAGACAATATATTTTTTGGTCAAAGTTTTTCACATATATTGGGAAAAAGTGCAAAATTAGAAGACGGAGCTGTTATTTTTGCATATCAAGTAAAAGACCCAGAACGCTTTGGAATAGTAGAAATAGACAAAAATTATAATGCATTATCAATAGAAGAAAAGCCACAAAAACCTAAATCAAATTATGCGGTTACTGGTCTTTATTTTTATGATAATGATGTAGTAAATATTTCTAAAAATATTAAACCTTCTGCAAGAGGGGAATTAGAAATTACTGATGTTAATAAAATCTATTTAGAAAATAAAAAACTTAAAGTTGAAATATTAGGGCGCGGTTTTGCTTGGCTTGATACTGGAACTAGAGATAGTTTGCTTCAGGCAGCACAATTTGTTTCTGCTGTTGAAAATATAGAAGGAATGCAAATAGCATGTTTAGAAGAAATTGCCTATAATAATAAATGGATTGATGCTTCTAAAATAGAAGAAACTGCATCAAAATTAAAAAACTCAGAATATGGAAAATATTTACAAGGTTTAATAAAATAGGATAATATATGAGACAATTTAATAATATTTTAATAACAGGCGGATGCGGTTTTATTGGATCAAATTTTATAAGATATATATTACAAAAAACAGATTATAATGGCAATATTATAAATATAGATGCTTTAACTTATGCAGGAAACAGAGAAAACTTACTTGATATAGAAGAACAATATAAAGGCAGATATTTTTTTGAAAAAGTCAATATTTGCGATGATAAAAAAATAAATGAAATATTCAATAAATATAATCCAAATTGTATAGTTCATTTTGCAGCTGAAAGTCATGTAGACCGCTCAATATATGGTCCTAAAGATTTTATTGAAACTAATATAATGGGTACTTTTATTTTATTAGAAGCAGCCCGCAAATTATGGGAAAATAACAAAGAAAATAAATTATTTCACCATATAAGTACAGATGAAGTTTATGGATCTTTAGGCGAAACTGGATATTTTTATGAAACAACACCTTATGATCCTAGAAGTCCTTACTCATCATCAAAAGCTTCAAGCGATCATATTGTAAAAGCATATTATCATACTTATGATTTACCTGTTACAATATCCAATTGCAGCAACAATTACGGACCTTATCAATTCCCTGAAAAATTAATACCTTTAATGATTTCTAATATAGTAGAAGAAAAAGATCTTCCTGTTTATGGAGATGGTAAAAACATAAGAGATTGGATATTTGTTGAAGATCATAACAATGCTGTACTTGATATAATATATAAAGGTAGGATAGGGGAGACTTATAATATCGGCGGAGAAAACGAGATTACTAATATTGATATGGTAAATATATTATGCGAAAAATTAGCCGTTAAGATGAATAAAGAAAAAGATTATTATAAAAAACTTATTAAATTTGTAAAAGACAGAGCAGGTCATGATAGAAGATATGCTATTAACTGCGATAAAATAAAAAATGAATTAGGCTGGAAAAGAAATTATGATTTTAATACTGCTATAGAACTTACTATAGATTGGTATTTAAATAATAAAAAATGGATAGATAATATTAAAAGCGGAGAATATAAAAAGTGGATTGAGTTAAATTACTCATCTAAATAAATATTAATATATGAAAAGATTAGCTATATTTGCAGGATATGATAAAGACAATATTATAGATGATTATGTTGTTTATTATATTAAAGAATTAAAAAAAATAGCGGATATTATTTATGTATCCGATTGTAATATACTAGAAAATGAACTAGCAAAAATATCAGAGTATTGTATCAATATTATTAATGGTCGTCATGGTGAATATGATTTCGGCTCTTATAAAAGAGGGTACATATACGCCAAAGAAAATAATATACTTCAAAATTATGATTATTTAATACTTTGTAATGATTCTTGTTACGGTCCTTTTTTTAACTTTCAAAAAATAGTAGAAAATATAGAAAGTAAAAATAGTGATATTTGGGGTATATTTAAATATTTGAAAGACATTGATTTTGAAGAACATTTACAAAGCTATTTTTTAGCTATGACAAAAAATATATTTTTATCAAATTGGTACAGTAGTTTTTTACTTTCTGTGAAAAAAGAAGAAAATAAAAAAGATATTATAAAAAAATATGAAATTGGTATGAGTATACTTTTTAAAAATCATAACTGTTCAATGTCATCTTTTTTGGATTCATCTTTTATAGAAAATCCTTCAAATAATAGTATTCCATCTGTATATGCTCTAGAAGCTATAAGCTATGGATTTCCTTTATTAAAGATAGCTATATTTGGAGAACCTACTTTTTTCTTTTTAAATAAAGAAAAAATAAAGAAAATATTTAAAATTATACAACCTTATGATAAAAATATAATAATTAATCATTTAAATAGAACAATGAAGAAAGAAAATATTAAATATCTTTTTCCTAAATTCAAAACAAAACAAGTTCATATTTTTTCTAAAAGTTTTCTCAATATATCTTTTCAATACTCTGTATCAGGAAAATTTCAAATAGCATTTTTTTTATTTAATAAATTAAAAATTACAATAGATTTTCCTAAAAGTATATCATATAATAAAACAAATTATAATGATTTTAATTTTCTCTTAGAGGAATAAAAAATGACAAATAAAAAAATATTAGCTATATTTGCAGGATATGACAAAGATAACATTATAGATGATTATGTAGTGTATTATATAAAAGAGTTAAAAAAAATAGCTGATATCATTTATGTATCCGATTGCAATATGTCAGATAATGAATTAAAAAAAATTAATGACTACTGCATAAATATCATTAATGGCCGTCATGAAGAATATGATTTTGGATCTTACAAAAGAGGATATTTATATGCTAAAGAAAATAATCTTTTGCAAAACTATGATAAAATAATTTTTTGCAATGATTCTTGCTATGGTCCTTTCTTTGATTTAAAAAATATAATAAATAAAATGACTGATTATGATTTCGGAGTATTATATATAAGTAAAGATTTAAAAATAGCTGAACATGATTATATAACAAGCTTTTTTATTATAATAGATAAAAAAATATATAATACAGATTTTTTTAATAATTTTATAGACAATATAAAAAAAGAAGAAGATAAAATGGATATCATAAAAAAATATGAATTTGGTCTTTCAAAATTAATGCTTGATAATAATATAGAATTAAAAAGCTTATTTAATGATAATGGAGAATTTAACAGGCCATACTTTAATCCATTAGCTCTAATAGAAGAAGGTTTTCCATTATTAAAAAGGCATGTATTAGAAAAAAAAGTAACAGTTCCTTTAAATATAGATGAACTAACAAATATTATAAAAATAATAAAAAATAATTACGATATAAAATTAATAGTTAATCATTTAAACAGAGTTGCTGATAAAGAACAAATTAAATATTTATTTCAAAAATATAAACCATATAAAAAAACATTTATTCATGAAAAAATTTTCTCCTTATTTACTAGATATTCTCCATCAGGGAAATATCAAACAGTATATAAATTCTTTAATTCAATAAGTGTATCAATAGATAAACCAATAAAAGATTCTTATATAGAAACTGACTATAAAGATTTTAACTTCTTACTTAAGATATAATTAAATTTATAAAATTATAATAAAAAATTATTATTTTTAAAAATATATACATAACTTAACTTATGTATATATTTTTTTAAAGCCAAATATTGAAATAATATGTAAAAAAAGTATAATTTGACCTATGAATAATAAAATTATGTTAACTAACAATCAGATACAAAATTTAAAAAATGTATTTGGAGAAGCTTATACTAATGTCATCAGACAATACTATAAAAATAATGAAAACTTAAGCTATGAAAGTATTATAAAGTTTTTAAAAGAAAATAAAAAAACTAAATCTAATGCAACTATAGCATTATATAAAGCTGCATTAAAGAAACTAATAAAATATCAAGTAAAAGATTTAAATAAAAAAGCTATAATAGATAGTGCATTTTCTGAAATAAAAATAACTAAAAGAGATAATACAATAACTCAAGAAAAAATAGTATCAAAAGATATAGTAAATAAAATGATAAAGTTATCTAATGAAAAAAATAAACTAATTATACAAACATTATATTCTACAGGATTAAGAGTTTCAGAATTAATAAATATAAAGAAAAAAGACTGTAAAAAAACTATAGAGGATAATATTACTTATATATCGGTATCAGTTATTGGAAAAGGAAATAAGGAAAGAAAAATAAAACTAAAGATAGAACTTTATAATGAAATATTAAAAACTTTTCAAGGAAAAATATATTTATTTGAAACTAAAAATAAAAGAGCTTTTACAAGACAATATATATATAAAATAGTTAATACTGCAGGATTAAAGGCATTAGGAACAAGACAGGTGCATCCTCATACATTAAGACATAGTTTTGCTACCCATTTACTTATAAAAGACAATAAAAGTTTAAAAGCTGTAAGTAAATATTTAGGACATAGTTCTACTGCTATAACTTCCGATTTTTATATTCATGATGAATTATCAATAAAAGACTTAATAAAATTTTAATATATACTGAAAATTTTATAGTTTATCAAAAAATAGAATTTTAAATTTAGGTTATTTGTGGGGGCTAGCCCCCGCTATGCGTACTTCGTAACACCCCCAGTTCTTTTATTGGTATAAGGCGAATCCAGCCTGCGGCGAGAACCGAAAAAACTGCATTTAGTATAAATTTAGGTTATATCCTATACTTAATAAGTATTTTTTTAATATAAAGTTTTAGCAATTGCGTTTTCGCGAAGCGTATGCGTCAAAAAAGTAGATAATTCTATATAAAGAGTATCAGTTGAGAAAATATATTTTTTCAGTATATATAACATTATATTACTATATAATATAATGTTATACTTTTTTAATATATTATATTATTATAGTAATACATAGTAATATATATTTTATAATATATAATATCGATACTATAATAAAAAATTATAATATATTATTATGTACAAATCTGCAGATGATATAAAAAAGCAATATTCTATTATTGATATAGCTATTCGATTAGGTTTGAATATTGATAGAAATAATAAAGCAATATGTCCGTTTCATAATGATAAAAATCCAAGTTTATCATTCAATATAAAAGATAATTATTATCACTGTTTCAGCTGCGGAGCTAGCGGCGACAATATAAAATTAGTGATGGAATTACTTAAATGCAGTTTTAATGAAGCTATTATATTTATTACTGGAAATGATTATAAGTCTATAAAATATAATAATAAAGATTATATTAAAGAAAATAAAGTAGTTAAAGTAACTATAATAGAAGAAAATTATTCAGATATATATAATAGATTTATAGATTTACTTGATAATGAAGAAGCTTTATATTACTTAAAAAATAGATGTATAACAGAAAAACAAGTAATAGAAAATAAAATCAAAAATATACCTAAAGATAGAAAAAAACAATTTTTTATTATAAATGAATTATTAAAACATTATAGTGAAGAAAATCTAATAAAAAGCGGTATTTTATCAAAAAATAAAGAAAATAATAATTTATATTTATTTCATTATAGGCATAGACTCATTATACCGTATTTTGATACAGATATACAAAATATTAATTCTGTTCAAGGAAGAAATATAGATAATGAAGAGATAAAACCTAAATATTTATTCAATAGAAATGCCAAAGATTCAATATATAATATTCATAAATTATCAGATATTAAAGACTTAATTATATGTGAAGGTGCTATTGATGCATTATCATTAGAGCGTTTAGGATACTGTTCAATAGCATTAGCTGGGGTTTCTAAAGTAAATTTATTAGAAAAATATGATATATTAAAAAAATATAATATATACAGTTTTTCTGATAATGATAATGCTGGAAAACAACTAATAAAAGATATATATAATATTGATAATTATAAAGGAAGTTTTGTAATAAACAGCTTTACTGCTAACAATGATATAAAAGATATTAATGAATTATTAATAAAATCTAATATAAAAAGTTTTAAAATAAATAATATAGAGTATAATTATTTTGAAATGCCTAATGATAAAATATGCATATTAGACTATTATATTTTTACTAAAAATGAGTTACAATATATAAAAAATAAGAAGGACTTTAATAAATCATTATATTTACTTAGTTTGGATAAAAAGAGATTAACAGAAAAAGAATATAAATTAAAGTATGGAGAAATAAATTGATTGATAAAGAGCTTATTATTAGTAAAGAAGAATATATAAAAAATGATCTACTTAGTTCATTGAAAGTTATTATAAATGAAACTAATAAAAACAATATAGACACTAATATATTGGAAATAAAAAATAAATTAGATGAGTTTAATGCATTTAATGAAAATAATTCCAATATAGAAGAAAATATATTAAATGAAAACTCTATAGAATATTTAATCAATTTAATTTCGAATACAAAAAACTATAATTTAAAAAATAGTTCTTTTTCAGAATTAGAAAGTTTTTTAAGAGACTCTCTTATAACAATAGGAGCAGAAAGCTCAGTAGGAAAAACATCATTTGCAAGTCAATTAGCATTAGAAATATTAGAAAATAATGATGATACAATACTAGCATTTTACTCATTGGATGATAGTAAAACATTTCTAACAAAAAAAATGATATATCAACTATTAAGTAAAAACTATAAAAATAATAAAAAAAAGCTAGATATTAATAATGAAGATATAATAAAATATATAAAAAAACATAAAAATGATCATTTAAAATTGCTTTTGAGTAATAGAATAGCAATATTTGAATCATTAAATATATATAATTTATATTCACAATTAATCAAATTAAAAAGAAATGCGAAAGACAATCTTAATATAGAAAATCCTAGAATAATAATTATTATCGATTATTTACAAATAATAGATCATGAAAGCAGCAATTTAAGAGAAGGCTTAAATAAAATATGTTCATATTTAAAAGATATACAAAAAAGATTCAATTGTATGATGATACTATTAAGCCAATTTAATAGATCTAGAGAAACAAATATTAATACATTAATAAGATACAGAGAAACTAGTGAAATTGAGAATATATCAGATTTATGTATTAATTTAGAGAGCATACAAAATCAAGATTATTATAATACAAAATTGTATATTGTAAAAAATAAGGCTGGAGAGAAAAATAAGATATTTACAAGCTTAAGAGAGGGGTATACATTCAATAAATTTTCAGAAAATAATAATGTACATACATACAAGATAGCTAAAATATCTTCTGATTATAATAATGAAAATTATGATGATCAAAGCATTGACGATTTTATTTTTTAATATATTATAGTTAAATTATGAATAAAAACATATCAAAGAAGAAATTTATTAATAATCCTATTAATGCTCCAAGATTAATAGCCAAAGCAGAAACATTAACAAAATATGATATCTCAGAAATTCAAAAAAAAGAAATAGAAAAGAAATTAGGTATATTAAAAGATGAATATTTTAATTTAAATGGAGCATATCCTTATGTAATAGATTTTATAAATTATATGTGTACCTTTTACAAAGATGATAAATACATACATAGAAAAGATAATAATTTAGAAACTCATTATTTAATATATACTTCAAAGGAAAGTTTTTTTAATGCTACTTTAGGAGAATTTCAAGAACAGCGTAAAATATTAGAAATAGATGTTTATAGAACACTTAATAAAATAGATAAAGATGGTATACCAGTAAGACCAAAAATATATCCTCTAAATGCTAACCATTCTATACATACTGATGCTATAAGATTTAGTATTATAAATAAAGATATTAATGATAAGATACAGAATTTAAAAAACATTAATGGTGAAGTTTATTACTATGAAATAGAGTTTTTAAAACCTATTTGGAATTGTTTATTTGGAGCAAGCGGAACAGAAGGCTATATAAGAATACCTTCTCAATTACAAGCAAAAATAGTACATAGTATTAATAAATATAAAGACTCTCCAAAATTCACTAAATATGGTAATTTTGGAAAATCTATCAATTATAGACAATTATTCTTATATTTATCTTTACATGATAATGGGAAAAGTGACGAAATAGAATATGATTTTAAAGATATTATAAAAAAATGTTTTAGACAAAATACACAATCAAGAGGGGATAATGTATTTTTAAAAGATAAAAGTAAGGCTTATAATTTTATAAAAAAAGGACTAGAGCTATTTAATCAAATGGGTCAAGATGGACTTATGGATAAAATTAATGTATTGCCTTGTGCTTTGAAAATCAAAAGCGATAGTATTATAGTTACATTAAATAGAGAAAAAAATATCTTCAAAACCTTGAAATCATCAACTAAATAATATATTATATTTTTACAACATTATTATTATAAAATATAACAATGTATTACTTTTTTATTATTTTTTTATAATAAAACAATATATTAATTACTCTAATATATTTAGCTAATCCTTATAATAGAAAACATAAATAGTAGTCTATTTTGAAACGTTAAAGCAAAATAGTAGTCTATTTTGAAACGTTAAGTAGTCTATTTTGAAACGTCATGAAATCTATATTGAAACGTTAAATAGTAAAATACAGTTTATTTTGAAACGTTACCTTATTTATTTTAAATTATTTAAATTAACAAAAAATAAAAAAATGATAATTTTCAACTTGATAAAATAATAATATAATTATATCATATATAATATAAAGTATTACAAAAATATAATAAAATTATAATAAAATATTATTTTTCCAAGGAAGATAATGATTAAATCAATAGCATTTCATATATTAAAAGGTGGAGTAGGTAAAACTACATTATCTGGAAATATAGCATATAAAATATCAGAGACAAAAAAAACTATACTAATAGATTGTGATATACAGGCTAATTCAAGTAACTGGTTTTTAAAAGAAAATATAGATTATGAACTATCAGATTGTTTACAGGGACGACCCTTACAAAATGCTATAAAAAAAATAAAAGAAAATTTCTACATTATACCTACTAAACCAAAAGATAGTTCTCTAAAAAATTACGCAGAAACTAAATTATTCCAAGAACCATTTATATTTGAAGATTTAAACACTGAATTACAAAAATTAGGTTTTGAATATGCTGTATATGATTTGAGTCCATCAATTAGTCAACTAGAAAGATGTATATTACTTTCTATTAATGAAGTCATAACTCCTATAACTCCTGAATATTTTTCATTTGATGGTATAGAATTATTTTACAATGAGCTTCAAAAGATAAACAAGTCATACAGAAAAAAAATAAAATATGATAAGATTATAATAAATTTGATTAATAAATCATTTGAAACTCATAAACAATATTTAAACATTCTTCAAGACCTACAAAAATATAATATATATAAAGTAGGACAAGACAGAAAAATAGCTGACAGTCAAAAATATAATCAGACAATATATCAATACTATCCAAAAAGTAATACTATAGAAGAATTAAATAAAATAGCAAACGACTTAATAGGAGCATAGAAATGCCAATAAATAAAAGTAATAATACTTTATTAGAACAAGTACAAAATTCTAATTTATTTAAAGACAGTGATAAAAAAAATAATACTAATAAAAAATTAGAAAGTACCATAGTAATAAAGATAAATGAAGATCATAAAAAAATATTAGAAAATCATTTTAAAAATGAAAAAGGTCTTGCTTTATCAAGTGGTATAAGACAAATAATATTTGAATATATGAAAGATAATAATTTAATATAATATATTATTATACAAGGATACAAAAATGAAACTAATTATATTAGCAGGTGGTCTTGGAACAAGACTTGGAGAGGAAACATATATAAGGCCGAAACCATTAGTTGAAATAGGTGGGCGTCCTATTATATGGCATATAATGAAATATTATTCATTTTATGGAATAAATGAATTTGTTATTTTATTAGGATACAAAGGTTATATGATAAAGGAATTTTTTGATAATTACAGAAGACATTTATATGATATGAAAATAGATTTTTCAAATAATACTTCTGAATTTATGAAAAAACAAAATCACAAAGATATGGAAAAATGGATTATAGATTTGATAGATACTGGAGAAAATTCCATGACAGGAGGAAGATTAAAAAGAGTTCAAAATTTACTAAAAAATGAAAAAACTTTTTGTCTAACTTATGGAGATGGTCTTTCTAATGTTAACATAAAAGATGAAATAGAATTCCACAAAAAACACGGAAAAATAGCAACTATGTTAGCAGTTTTTCCTCCAGCAAGATGGGGAGCAGTAAGTATAAATAATGAAAATATAGTTACAGATTTTATAGAAAAACCAAAAGGAGATAATGCCTATATTAATGGAGGTTTTTTTGTACTAAATAATGAAATATTTGATTATTTAGAAGATGATTCAACAATATTTGAACAAAGTCCTCTTAGAAGATTATCTAAAGATAAACAGCTAATGGCATTCAAACATGAAGGTTTTTGGCAATGTATGGATACACAGAGAGATAAAACAGTATTAGAAGAAATGTGGAATCAAAAAAATCCGCCTTGGAAAATTTGGTAAATTATATTTATAAAAATTATAAATTAAGGATAATCATATGATTTTAAGATCAAAGACTAAAGAATTATTACAAACTAGACAATTAACAGAGCAACAATTAAATAATACAAAATTAAATAAAGAAGAAATGGATAGTAAAGCTACAATATTAAAATCCTATCCTCAGAGATTAGTTTTAGAATTAACAAATGCTTGTAATTTAAGATGTATTATGTGTGGAAGAGATGAAGCAGAATTTGCACCTACGGTATTTAAGTTAGACTATTTAAAAAAAATGGAACATTTATTAAATAGTATAGAAGAGGTAACTTTATTTGGTTGGGGAGAACCAACTATGCATCCCAATTTTATTGAAATATTAAAATATTTAAATAACTTTCCTGTTAGAAAATATTTTGTTACTAATGGTATGAGATTAGATAAGATAAAAAATGCTTTATTTGATTATAAAGTAGATATTATGGCTATTAGTTTAGATGGTGCTAAAGCCGAAACTAATGATAGAATTAGATTTGGAGGTAATTTTGATTTTATAGTAAAAAATATTAGAGAAATAGTTAAAGAAAAGAAAGAAAGAAAATTAGACTATCCTTACATGAATTTTGTAATGGCTTTAATGGATTCTAATATAGAAGAACTTCCTCAATTAATAGAATTAGCTTCAGATATAGGTCTTGAAGAGGTAAAAGGAGTTTATTTGACAGTATTTACAAATAACTTACTAAGTGAAACATTATATAATAAACAAGATAAAGTAATAAAAATATTTAATCAGGCTGAAGAATTAGCTAAAAAATTAAATATAAAATTAAAGCTTCCTTATATTCAAGGTGAAGATATAGCAGGAGATAAATATCATAAAGATTGTTTTGTAGCTTGGAGAGATTTTTTCTTAGCATCAGATGGATATGTACGTCCTTGTCAATCAACAGCTGTTAAATTTCTTAATTTTGAAAATTATGATAATTTTGATGATATGTGGAATGGAAAAGAATTTCAAGAATTTAGAAAAAATGTTAATGATCAAAATAATATGTGTAATGAATGTAAAAGATGTTTCCAATCATCTCATGCTAATTGGAATAATGAATTATCTTTTATACAAATCAATCAGCAATTTGCTCCTGAATGGGAAAAATAATTTTTAAGGAAATATTATGACTATAGAAAAAACAAATATAGAAGGTGCTTATATTATACAAAATAATTATATAGAAGATGAAAGAGGATATTTTTTAAGATTATTTTGTAACGATGAATTAAAAAAAGCAGGCATAGATTTTGAGGTAAAACAATCAAATATGAGTTATAGTACCAAAAAGGGAACTTTAAGAGGGATGCATTATCAAGTTGCTCCTTATGCTGAAATTAAAGTAGTTAGATGTATAAAAGGAAGTGTATTTGATGCAATTGCTGATATTAGAAAAGATTCTCCTACTTATGGACAGCATTTTACAGTAGAATTATCCGAAAAAAATGGAAAAATGATTTATATACCTCCTTATGTAGCTCATGGAATACAAACATTAGAAGATGATAGTATGATATGTTATTTTGTTAGCGCTTCTTTTGTTCCAAATGCTTACGGATATTTAAGATGGGATGATCCGGCATTTAATATCAAATGGCCTGAATGTGAAAATAGAATAATGACAGATAAAGATAGAAATATACCGGATTTTAAATTATGAAAAAAGTTATAGTTACTGGAATTAATGGATTAGTAGGACAATATATAGCAGATCCATTAAAAGAATTAGATTTTGAAGTTTACGGTATAGGAACAAAAGATATTAAAACTGATAAATTTAATTATATAAAATTGGATATAAATAATGCTTTAGAAACAGAAAAGATTTTTAAAGATATTAAGGCAGAATATTTAATTCATTTAGCTTGGGATACTAAAAAAGGGTATTTAGAATCAGATGCTAATTTTGATTTATTAGCATCATCTATTAATATACTTAAATATTTTGGTAGAAATTATGGAAAAAAAGCAGTATTTATAGGAACATGTTTTGAGTATAAATTTAAAAATGCTCCTATAAAAGAAAATGATGAATTAAATCCAACAACTATATATGCCAAATCTAAAAATTATTTAAGAGAATTATCAGAGCTTTATTGCAATAAACATAATATTGATTTTTCTTGGGGACGAATATTTTATACTTATGGAAATAATGAAAATCCAAATAGACTTTTTCCTCATATTATAAATTCTTTAAAAAATAATCAAAAAGTTTCTATAAATTATTCTCAATTAAAGAAAGATTATATATTTGCCGGTGATATTGCAAAAGCTATAGCCTTATTAATAAATTCTAATGTAAATAGTACTATTAATCTATGTACTGGAAATGCAATTTCATTAGAAGAAATAGCTTTAACAATAGCTAATAAATTAGGTAAATCAGATTTATTAGAGTTGAAAAAGTTAGAAACTAATGAACCTGAAATTATATTAGGAGATAATTCGAGATTAGTTAATGAACTTAATTTTAGTAACTATACATCCATTGATAATTGGTTAAATCATATGTTTAATTAAATATAGGAAATAAAATGAAAAGGTTAGCGATATTTGCAGGATATGATAAAGATAATATCATAGATGATTATGTAGTATATTATATTAAAGAATTAAAAAAAGTAGCTGATATAGTTTATGTTTGCAACTGTAATATGTTAGAAAGTGAATTAGATAAAATATCTTCTTATTGTATTCATATTATTAATGGCAGACATGGAGAATATGACTTTGGATCATATAAAAGAGGATTTATTTATGTTAGGAATAATAAAATAATATTTGATTATGATTATTTATTACTCTGCAATGATTCTAATTTTGGCCCATTTATTCCATTTGAGAATATGTTTG
>NZ_CVLB01000005.1 GCF_001049755.1 Brachyspira suanatina
AAAGAGAGAATTAAGAAACTCAGTCGTCCAGATACTGCCTTATGTTGTTTAAATGAATTATCCTTATATTTTTTATTATATGTATAAATAAAGATATAAGGATAAATTATGTCAAACAATGATGTAAAAGAACTTACAAAAAAAGAAACTTCAATAATAGAAAAATATATCAAATAAAAAGCTGAAGAGAAAAAGAATAAAGAAAATATTGAAGATCTTAAAGATGATGTTCTTAAAATATTAAAAGAACATGAAGGTAAAGTAGTGCATAACGGATATAATATATCAATGCATGAGAGTACAACATATCAATATAGTGAATCCATACAGAATATAGAAACAGAGATTAAAGTATTAAAACAAAGAGAAGTAACACTCCAAATAGCAAAAGAGAAACAAAAAACTGAATATATAAAAGTATATGAATTACAAAACAAAAATAAAGAGGCTTAATCTATGCTAAATGAAAATATATTAAATGAAATAGGTATAAATAAGAAATGGCTTTNGTGCATAACGGATATAATATATCAATGCATGAGAGTACAACATATCAATATAGTGAATCCATACAGAATATAGAAACAGAGATTAAAGTATTAAAACAAAGAGAAGTAACACTCCAAATAGCAAAAGAGAAACAAAAAACTGAATATATAAAAGTATATGAATTACAAAACAAAAATAAAGAGGCTTAATCTATGCTAAATGAAAATATATTAAATGAAATAGGTATAAATAAGAAATGGCTTTTACCATTAAATAATGCTTTTCAAAAACATAACATTACAGATACAAAAGAAGCTGCTATGTTTTTGGCACAAACAACACATGAAAGCAATAATTATAAAAAACTTGAAGAGAGTTTTAGATACACACCTCAGAGGCTTTTTGAAGTATTCAAAAAAAGAGTTGGAAGTTTAGAAAATGCTAAAAAACTATGTCTTCAAGGAGCTGAGTCTATTGCTAATTTTGTTTATGGCGGTCGTTTAGGTAATACTGAAAATGAAGGCTATAAATATAGAGGCAGAGGAATAATACAGCTTACTGGAAAAAATAATTATAAGAAATATGGTAAAAAAATACATGCTGATTTAGTTAATAATCCAGAACTTGCCAAAGAACCTAACAATGCTATAGAGATTGCATTATTATTTTGGCAGGAAAAAGGATGTGGTTTGCTTGCACGTCAAGGAGATGTGAAAGGTGTTACTAAACTTATTAACGGCGGCTTTAATGGACTTGAAGACAGAGAAGAAAGGTATAATAATATTTTAAAAATATTGAATGCTGAAAACTAAAAATATAAAGTAAAAAAATAAAAACGACGCACGCAGATTGTTTATTGTAAAATAAACAATCTAATTTTAAGCGTGCGGAGTGTTAACAACAATAAGGAAATTAAATGGCAGCAAGTAAAGAAAGTAAAACTGCTCTATTGGAAAAAATAGAAAAAAGATTGAGCCGTTTAGAGCTTCAAGTAGGATATAATGAAGACGGTACAAAAAACGGAAATGGTATTATTCATAAAGTAGAAGAAGTAAGAGAAGAAATTAAAAATCTTAGAAATGATATTAAAAGCTATGATACATATCTAGATAATTTATCGGAAGATTTTATTAAAATAGATTTAAGAATAGAAAAGCTTGAAAATCATGTGACAGATTTTATAGCTGAAATACAGGAATATAAAACTAAAAGAGATGAAGAATTAAAAGAAATAAAGAAAAGTTTAGAAGGCAATATTACTGTTGATACTTTGCATAAGTTTCAAAAAGCTGTAGTTGGTATATCTGGATTTATTGCAGCAATGGGTACTATAATCGGAGCTGTTCTTTATTTCACTAAATAACACAATAAAAATATAGCAACAATAGGAGTATATATGATTCCAATAATAACAGGATTTTTATCCAAAATAAATAAAAAAATAATTATAGCAGTCATAATGGTTTTAATAGTTTCTATTTTTATAGTATTAATAGCTGCTAAAGACAGTGAAATACATAAAAAAGAAAAAGAAATTGCTCAGTATCAGGAAGATATTAAGGGCTTAGAACTTCAAACTGAAACGCTTCAAAATGAAATACAATTTATGCATGAAAATAAAAAGCTTCAAAATAGTTTTAGTAATTCAGAAGCTATGATAAAAAATATAGACAAAGAATTACTAACAAGGAAAGAGCATGAAACATTTAATAATATATCTAATAATTTTTATAAGTATTTTAATGATATTAACTTCATGTCAGGCTCAGGTAAAATATGTAAAAATACCTCTATCCACACCTCCAAAAATATTTATTATAAAACCTGTTACAAACAGACAAGATTTAATGAAAAGATATCAAGAAAGTATTATAAAAATTGGAGAGTGGCAGCTCTGGTATAATGTGCAAGTTTCTAGTAATTACTATTTGTATAAATAAAATCTTAAAAGCAGGAGCTTTATTATGTCTTTAGAAAAACCTGAAAACTATAAAGAAGTGCCAGCCCTGCAGGATGGTGAAATTGTATTTGCTGAGGATCATAATCAGACAATAGCAAATATAGAGAAGTTAAAAGGCGGAAAACCTAATGAAGCTCCTGTATCTAATATTAAAGAATTAAAAACTTTTTTAGATGGTATATTAACAGGAAAAACTCTTACAGCTGCACAAATAACTTTTGATAATGAAGAAGCTAATATAATATATAGAAAATATAATTTTCCAAAGTATAAAACAAATATAGAAAATATTAGTTTAGTATTGACTGATGAAAATGGCAGCAATGAATATACAGCAGTTATAGAAAAAGAAGAAAACAATTATAGAATAAAATCTATAATAAATAATTTTACCATAAATAAGATGGTATATTTAATAATTAAAAATGTAAATGGAAATGAAGATTTACATTATAAATGCAGCATGTTGGGACAATTTTTTGATATAAACAGAAATACAATACCTCAATTAAGTGCAAATGAATGTATAATATCTGATACTGATTGTCCATTTGTATTTAACCTATCTATTATTGCAAGTAATTTAGTATTAAGCATAATTAAGTCTAATTTTCCAACTGAAATACCAACTAAAAATTATAATGTCATACTCAATATAAAAAATACTCAATTGAATAAACTAGATACCAATATATATTTTATTGATATAGGCAGTCCTAATCCATTTAAACTTGAATTAGTCAAAAGAGATAATAAAATAAAGTTAATAGGGAATTATCTTTATAAAAGTAGTTTAATTATACCGACTTGTTACAGTCCAATATTAGAAAATTATTTTAATATCATAGGCAGCAGGGATGAGCTAATCAATACTGACGGTATTACTTCAAGTTCAGGAAAGCCTAAAAAGTTTGGCTTTATGAGATATAATAATAAACCTAATATATACACTTTAATAATAGCTAATCAGGATGGTTCAGAAATAGAAACAAATGAAATAATAACTTTCGATTTGACTCCTGATAAAAATGCAGAAGTAGAAGTAAAAGAAAAAGTAATAGAAACTGTGCAAGATGCTATAGAAGCGTTAAGCGATTCATATAACGGAGATTTTGACTCAGAACCTACAGATCCAACTCCAGAACCTCCTGAAGAAACAAATATATATACTTTTGAAAAAACTACTTTTACTTTAGAAGCTGAAGGCGAAACTATTATTCTAAATAGTGACATTATGAAAGATATAAGTAGTTTATCACTAATAAAAAATACTGATGGAAGCTTCAATTTGAAAGGAAGTTTTGAAATTAATAATGAAGGTCAGGCAGTTATAAGAACTAATAAACAAATTGATTTAGATAAAAGAAAGTTAGCAGGTATGTACTATGGTGGAATGCAGCTAATATACAAATACGAAAATAAGTATTTATATATTATCATAGTGGCATCAAAAGTGGAAAGCCCTATATTAAATATAGAAGATATAAAAATATATGATAATAATATAATCTGTCCTCCAGATTTTAATTATATTAAACTTGTAGGATATGAAGTATCAGAAGATTTTGGTATATATTTAATAAATGGAGTCTATAGGTTAAAAGGTTCTTTCAAATCTAATAGTAATAATATGGCTTTCTTTCTGAATCTTAGTATGCAGGAATTTTTTGAAGATAAACAGCAATATAGCTATTCTTCATATAAAATAGGAATAACATCAGGAGAGCCATTCTATACTATGATATCTATTAGTTCTATAACACCTAATCAAAAATATACTATAGATATGGAATGTCCGCTTCAGCCAAGTATTTAATGTAGGGCTTATTATGAAAAGACAATTTGATACATTATTTAAACACAATATTTTTAATAATAAAGAACATTATAACTTCTGCAGCAAATGCAATAAACTTTATGAAAATAAACAATTCTGCGAATGTGGTAATTTTATTAATCTAACTAGAATAGATAAAAATATAGCAAATATTATTTTAGAGTTAAATAAAAAAGGATATAAAACAAGTCAATGCTGCGAAGGACATATTGAAGATGAATATTTCCATCCATATATATACTTTAGTTATTTATTTGATATTAATGTTTATAGTATGGCTAGGCAAATATCAGAAGTTATAGAAAGTGAAAATCTTCCTATTGAAACTGTTTATATGTTCAATAATAAAAACAAGCAGATAGGAACTTTATTTGAAGTAAAAGAAAGTAAAATAAAAGAATTAGAAGATAACAGAGAAAAAATAAAAGATGTATTTATTAAAAGTTTTGAATCAATAATAGAAAAATTAAAAGTTTATAAATAGTTTTAAGGAGAAAATATGTTTAAATTAATATTAATTTTTTTAATAGGTGTTATGGTAGTTTTTACTTTCATTGGAATAGTAAAATACTATAACAAGTTTATGAATGAAAAAGAAGGGACATTTAAAGAGAGATTAAAAGCTCTCATTAAAGAAAAAACATCAATATATTATTTCATTAAATTAACTTATGGCTGTGTGATGTTTTTTATAGCTGTAATTGCATAGGACTGATTATGAAGGCATTAAAAGATTTAATATCTTGTTCCAAGACTGGACATCTTTCTAGTATGCGTTTAATAAGTTTATTAGGTTCAGCGGTCATGCTTGTTTGTATAGCTTTCTTAGTTTTTTCTAAAGATGTTAGGCTTGGAGAAGCTCTTCCATTTTTAATGGGAGGTTTGCTTGGACTTGCTGGATTTAAAAGTTATCAGTCAAAGTTTGAAGGGGATAAATAATTAATAATCTCTAATATTTTTTATTATATATATAAATAAAAAGCCATAATAAGAATATTTATATTGAAATAGCATTTCTTTTTAGTAAGATAAAGTTTTTTATTTATTTTGTACTGAATGGATGCTTGTCAAAAGGCTGGAACTAGAAAGGTTTCAGCCTCCTTTTTTTATTTTATATTGTAAATATATAATTTATGTATATATCCTATATATTCTCCAATTCGCATTTTATATTTTTTAGCATAATTCCTAATATCATCAAAATTATTTTTTTCTACTAAAATCACCCAACTAATTTTTTCTGTATTTTCTTCCATTTTTAATTTAGATATATTTTTTATATTTTTGCATGTATTATGTATNGAACTAGAAAGGTTTCAGCCTCCTTTTTTTATTTTATATTGTAAATATATAATTTATGTATATATCCTATATATTCTCCAATTCGCATTTTATATTTTTTAGCATAATTCCTAATATCATCAAAATTATTTTTTTCTACTAAAATCACCCAACTAATTTTTTCTGTATTTTCTTCCATTTTTAATTTAGATATATTTTTTATATTTTTGCATGTATTATGTATTTCCTCTATATATTCTCCTAATGACATCTTATATTTATTGGCATATTCTTTCATTTCCTCAATAATATTTTTATAATAATAAAATCCTAATGACACTTTTTTACTTTTATTATGTGGTAATATTAATTCCATTATATCTTTAGTTTTATTTTTCTTTATTTCTTCCATTTTTTATTCCTTATTTATTTTTTTGTCTATACTTTATAAAAAATAAATAAGTTAATATAAAATAAATAAAAAA
>NZ_CVLB01000006.1 GCF_001049755.1 Brachyspira suanatina
TTCTACTTTTATTTCTTCCTCTGGATCTAATTCTGAAGATTCATCTTTACTTTCTATCTCTTCTGCTGTATTAGATAGATAGCTTTGATATAATTCTTTTTCTTCATCAGTTAAATCTTCTGAAGAAGCATCTACTTTATCTAGATAGCCTTCTATCATTGATTTATCTTCATCTGTTAAATCATCTTCATTATTAATGATTTCTTCTTCTACTTCCTCAGCAGATTCTGATAATTCTTCTTTTATTTCTTCCTCTGTTTCTAGTGTAGTATCTTCTTCTTTTTGCTCTTCTGCTAATTCAGATTTTTCTTCAGGTTCTGATATTTCTTCTTCTTTTATTTCATTTGTTGGTTCTGCTGCTTCTTCTGATTTTATTTCTTCCTCTGGATCTAATTCTGAAGATTCATCTTTACTTTCTATCTCTTCTGCTGTATTAGATAGATAGCTTTGATATAATTCTTTTTCTTCATCAGTTAAATCTTCTGAAGAAGCATCTACTTTATCTAGATAGCCTTCTATCATTGATTTATCTTCATCTGTTAAGTCATCTTCATTATTAATGATTTCTTCTTCTTCTGATTCCTCAGAAGATTCTGATAATTCTTCTTTTATTTCTTCCTCTGTTTCAAGTGTAGTATCTTCTTCTTTTTGCTCTTCTGCTAATTCAGATTTTTCTTCAGGTTCTGATATTTCTTCTTCTTTTACTTCATTTGTTGGTTCTGCTGCTTCTTCTGATTTTATTTCTTCCTCTGGATCTAATTCTGAAGATTCATCTTTACTTTCTGTTTCTTCTGCTGTATTAGATAGATAACTTTGATATAATTCTTTTTCTTCATCAGTTAAATCTTCTGAAGAAGCATCTACTTTATCTAAATAGCCTTCTATCATTGATTTATCTTCATCTGTCAAGTCATCTTCATTATTAATGATTTCTTCTTCTTCTGATTCCTCAGCAGTTTCAGATAATTCTTCTTTTATTTCTTCCTCTGTTTCAGGTGTATGATCTTCTTCTTTTTGTTCTTCTACTAATTCAGCTTTTTCTTCAGGTTCTGATATTTCTTCTTCTTTTACTTCACCTGTTGGCTCTGATGATTTTTCCTGTGGTATTTCATCTTGCTTATGACTTTCTAABATTCATCTTTACTTTCTGTTTCTTCTGCTGTATTAGATAGATAGCTTTGATATAATTCTTTTTCTTCATCAGTTAAATCTTCTGAAGAAGCATCTACTTTATCTAGATAGCCTTCTATCATTGATTTATCTTCATCTGTTAAGTCATCTTCATTATTAATGATTTCTTCTTCTACTTCTTCAGCAGTTTCAGATAATTCTTCTTTTATTTCTTCCTCTGTTTCTGGTGTATGATCTTCTTCTTTTTGTTCTTCTACTAATTCAGATTTTTCTTCAGGTTCTGATATTTCTTCTTCTTTTATTTCATTTGTTGGTTCTGCTGCTTCTTCTGATTTTATTTCTTCCTCTGGATCTAATTCTGAAGATTCATCTTTACTTTCTATCTCTTCTGCTGTATTAGATAGATAGCTTTGATATAATTCTTTTTCTTCATCAGTTAAATCTTCTGAAGAAGCATCTACTTTATCTAGATAGCCTTCTATCATTGATTTATCTTCATCTGTTAAGTCATCTTCATTATTAATGATTTCTTCTTCTTCTGATTCCTCAGAAGATTCTGATAATTCTTCTTTTATTTCTTCCTCTGTTTCAAGTGTAGTATCTTCTTCTTTTTGCTCTTCTGCTAATTCAGATTTTTCTTCAGGTTCTGATATTTCTTCTTCTTTATTCTCTAATTCTTGAGATTCAGAATTAGATAAATAGTTCTGATATAATTCTTTTTCTTCGTCAGTTAAATCTTCTGAAGAAGCATCTACTTTATCTAGATAGCCTTCTATCATTGATTTATCTTCATCTGTTAAGTCATCTTCATTATTAATGATTTCTTCTTCTACTTCCTCAACAGATTCTGATAATTCTTCTTTTATTTCTTCCTCTGTTTCAGGTGTATGATCTTCTTCTTTTTGTTCTTCTACTAATTCAGGTTCTGATGTCTCTTCTTCTTTTACTTCACTTGTTGATTCTGATAATTCTTCTACTTTTATTTCTTCCTCTGGATCTAATTCTGAAGATTCATCTTTACTTTCTATCTCTTCTGCTGTATTAGATAGATAGCTTTGATATAATTCTTTTTCTTCATCAGTTAAATCTTCTGAAGAAGCATCTACTTTATCTAGATAGCCTTCTATCATTGATTTATCTTCATCTGTTAAATCATCTTCATTATTAATGATTTCTTCTTCTACTTCCTCAACAGATTCTGATAATTCTTCTTTTATTTCTTCCTCTGGATCTAATTCTGAAGATTCATCTTTACTTTCTATCTCTTCTGCTGTATTAGATAGATAGCTTTGATATAATTCTTTTTCTTCATCAGTTAAATCTTCTGAAGAAGCATCTACTTTATCTAGATAGCCTTCTATCATTGATTTATCTTCATCTGTTAAGTCATCTTCATTATTAATGATTTCTTCTTCTTCTGATTCCTCAGAAGTTTCTGATAATTCTTCTTTTATTTCTTCCTCTGTTTCAGGTGTATGATCTTCTTCTTTTTGTTCTTCTACTAATTCAGCTTTTTCTTCAGGTTCTGATATTTCTTCTTCTTTTACTTCACCTGTTGGCTCTGATGATTTTTCCTGTGGTATTTCATCTTGCTTATGACTTTCTACATACTCTTCATTCATCTTTTTAAATTTAGATATGTAGTCATCATTTGAATTATTTTGATTATCATTTGATGCCTGACTTCTAAGATATTCATCATGCATCTTAGATATATAATCATTAGTTAATTCTGATGGTTCTTCTTCTTTTCACCTGTTGGCTCTGATGATTTTTCCTGTGGTATTTCATCTTGCTTATGACTTTCTACATACTCTTCATTCATCTCCTTGAATTTAGATATGTAGTCATCATTTGAATTATTTTGATTATCATTTGATGCCTGACTTCTAAGATATTCATCATGCATC
>NZ_CVLB01000007.1 GCF_001049755.1 Brachyspira suanatina
CTCATATTTTTAAATGAATATGCTATATCACCAATTTCATTTCTTTTGAATTTGAATTTTCTAAGTATAAATTCTCCTCTGGACATTTCTTCAGCTTCTTCTACAAGTATTTTCAAAGGACTAATGATTTTTTTGATATACAAGAATCCAATAATAAAACTTAATATTATACCTAATACTCCAATTATAATTCCAATCTTTAATATATTTGTGCTTTGTTGTTCAATAAAACTTAGAGGCATAGAAAAAGCAACTTTCCAAGGCTGATTTTTTAGACTTGTATATAAACATACCTTTGTCATACCATCATTTTGGAATTCCAATTTTCCTTCTATGTTATTAACTATTGTTTTTACTTCTACAGGGGCTAATTTACCAACTTCACTTGGTACATTATGCATTACAAGCAAAGTATCTTTATTGAATACCCATAGTCTTATCCAATGAGTTAGAACTGCTCCAGCAGTAATTGATATTTCATCTATTACTTTCTGCCAATCTACTATGATTAATAAACCTCCTAGATAGCGATTATCTATTTTTGAATTTATAGGAGAAATGATAGCAGTGATCCATTTACCATTAGGGTCTTTATATATAGAATCTGCTNATAGGAGAAATGATAGCAGTGATCCATTTACCATTAGGGTCTTTATATATAGAATCTGCTAAAGTAGGTTTTTTAGCAGCATCGTATATTCTCCATAAATCTGGATATAGATCATTTACTTTTTTACCTACATCAGTATTATTTCCTTCTGAATTATTTAATATAGTCCCATTTGGTTCTATTAAAGATATACTTTTAGCATAAGGATTTTTCCCTGCAACTAATTTCATTGAATTTATAAGTTCGGCTTCATCATCAGGATTTCTATACTCCATATAATTTATTACAGAAGAAAAAGAAGCATAAGTATCTGATAAAATTAGCTGGTTTTCAATTAGAGAATCGAAAAATGTAGAATATCCTTTTATTGTAGTTCCAAATCCATCATAAGAAGATTTATCTATAGCTTTTTTTGACATATATACTAATGTGGATATGGAAATAATTAAAAGCAATGCGATAAAAATATTAACTACAATAGGTATTTGTATACTTAAGCTATTAAATTTTTTTCTCATGGTTATGTATACCTCCTAATTAATATATTTGATCATAATTTTTTAATTCATTTTGAAGAAAGTCATTATGCTTTTTAAGTTTTCTGATTGTTCTAATAATTCTCTAGCGTAGTTTGTAGTTTCATCTACTAAAGCAGCATTCTGCTGAGTTATACCGTCTATTTTAGATACAGCTATATTTACCTGATCCACACCTGTTTGCTGTTCTACTGCTGTTGTGCTTATCTCCTGCATTATCTTTGCTGTACCATCTATTTTAGATTGTATATCATTAAATATAGATTGTGATTCTCTGGCAGTTTCAGCAGATTTATTAATTTTTTCATAAATATTTTCTATAAGTAATGTTATGTCTTTAGCTGATGATTGAGAGTTTTGCGCTAAGTTTCTAACCTCAGAAGCTACAACAGCAAAACCTCTTCCCTGATCTCCAGCACGGGCTGCCTCTACAGAAGCGTTAAGAGCAAGTATATTAGTTTGGAAAGCTATATCTTCTATTGTTTTAGTAATGCTTTTGATTTTTTCACTAGATTCATAAACTTCTTCTATATTTTTTGTAGTTTCAGCAATTACACTAGCGCCATTTTCTACAGCCTTTTTAGAAGCTATCATCATATCATTTCCTTCTACAGAGTGAGTAGCAGAAGATTTTATAGTAGAAGCCATTTCTTCTATAGCAGAAGCAGTTTCTTCAAGACTAGAAGCCTGGGCATCTGTTCTAGCTGATAAATCATCGCTTCCTTGAGTAAGATTAGCTGCAGCATTATTAATTTTTTCTGAAGTAGCATTAACTTCATTAATAATTTTTACCATAGCATCTCTCATATTTTTAAATGAATATGCTATATCACCAATTTCATTTCTTTTGAATTTGAATTTTCTAAGTATAAATTCTCCTCTGGACATTTCTTCAGCTTCTTCTACAAGTATTTTCAAAGGACTAATGATTTTTTTGATATACAAGAATCCAATAATAAAACTTAATATTATACCTAATACTCCAATTATAATTCCAATCTTTAATATATTTGTGCTTTGTTGTTCAATAAAACTTAGAGGCATAGAAAAACCAACTTTCCAAGGCTGATCTCTAAGAGAATTATATAAACAAACTTTAGTCATACCATCATTTTGGAATTCCAATTTTCCTTCTGTGTTATTAACTATTGTTTTAATTTCTACAGGAGCTAATTTACCAACTTCACTTGGTACATTATGCATTACAAGCAAAGTATCTTTATTGAATACCCATAGTCTTATCCAATGAGTTAGAACTGCTCCAGCAGTAATTGATATTTCATCTATTACTTTCTGCCAATCTACTATGATTAATAAACCTCCTAGATAGCGATTATCTATTTTTGAATTTATAGGAGAAATGATAGCAGTGATCCATTTACCATTAGGGTCTTTATATATAGAATCTGCTAAAGTAGGTTTTTTAGCAGCATCGTATATTCTCCATAAATCTGGATATAGATCATTTACTTTTTTACCTACATCAGTATTATTTCCTTCTGAATTATTTAATATAGTCCCATTTGGTTCTATTAAAGATATACTTTTAGCATAAGGATTTTTCCCTGCAACTAATTTCATTGAATTTATAAGTTCCGCTTCATCATCAGGATTTCTATACTCCATATAATTTATTACAGAAGAAAAAGAAGCATAAGT
>NZ_CVLB01000008.1 GCF_001049755.1 Brachyspira suanatina
TAATACTATCATCAGATTCTTCTAAAATAGGTGATGACTTACCCGAAGTTTATAGTGTAATAAAAACAAAAGATGATGGAATAATAAAATCATATAATGATGACAATGAAATCAAAAGTTCAGCTGCCTATAAAAATATAGATATAATGCCTTGGACAGTTGTATTTGCAAAAGAAGATAGCGAAATATATAGAGAAATAAAATATACAGTTTTGCGTACTATAACAATAGGACCTGCTTTTGTTATATTATGCAGTATATTAATATTTATGTATATTAAAACTATCACTAAGCCTTTAGATGAACTAGTTATTATATCAAAAGAAATTTCTAATGGAGATTTAACTTCCACTCATAGAAGTATAAAACGAAAAGATGAATTGGGTGTGCTTGCTAATTCTTTTTTTGATATGAGAGATAGGCTTTCAGATATTATTATCAAAGTAAGAAATTCAGCATATGAAATAAGAATAAATGCCAAAGAACTTTCTTCAGGAAGTATGGATTTATCGAGAAGAACAGAAGCACAAGCTGCAAGTTTGGAAGAAACTGCTTCATCAATGGAGCAAATGGCTTCTACAATAAGATCATCAGCAGATCAGTCAATAGAAGGTAATAAGATGATGATAGACTCAAGAGATGCTATTCAAAATGCCGGAGAAATAATACTTGATACTACAAAAAATATAGAAGAAGTTTATGATGCCAGCACTAAGATTAAAGATATTACAAAAATAATAGAAGATATTGCTTTCCAAACTAATATATTAGCTCTTAATGCTGCAGTTGAAGCGGCTCGTGCTGGAGATATGGGTAAAGGTTTTGCGGTAGTAGCTTCTGAAGTAAGAAATTTGGCACAGACTACTCAGTCATCAGTAAAAGATATTACTACTTTGGTAGACAATGCATATGAAAAAATTAATAAAGCCACAGAATCTGCAAGAGTTTCACAAGATATATTCAGTGAGCTTCAAGAAAAAATAGAAAATACAGCAAAAATAATGCAGGATATAAGCTCAACAGCAGTAGAACAGCATGAAGGTGTAGAACAAGTTAATAGAGCTGTAACAGATATGGATACAGTAACCCAGCAGAATGCTGCATTAGTAGAACAGGCTTCTGCTTCATCTAACTCTTTGCTTAATCAGGCTGAAGAACTGGTTAATGCTATGAGTTTCTTTAAAGTTTGATAATTTCAGTATGATTTTTAAGGGTTATTTCCTAATGTAAGGAAGTAACCCTTTTTATTTGATTTTTGCATTTTTACATTGAATAAATATCATAAAATATAATTTTTTAAAAAAAATTACAATTTTTTTTTATTTTTATATTCAAATTATCCGAATAAAATATATATTAAAACAATTATTTTTTAATAAAAACAAAATTTCATTAGGGTTTGTATGTATGAGAAAAATGAAGAGTTTAGCTTTTAAAATTCCTTTCATTATCAGTATTATCATTTTCATTACAATTTTTATATTGGGAACACTTTCTGTATTATCATCTACAAGGGCAGTAAAAAGAACAACATTAAACGGCTTTAAATTCACAGTTTCAGGATATGCTTCTATGGTAGATATGGTACTTCATGAGCAGCTATTAGCCATTGATACATATTCTAAATCATCAACTGTATTTAATATACTTTATACTAATGATGCAAATGTTAAACAGCAGAGCATAAACAGATTAAAAGATTTTGCTTCAGTAAATGGATATGCTCTTAATATGGGACTTGCAGATGTCAATGGAAGGATAATAGTTGATAGTGATAATGCATCTCTTGAAGGCACATCTATAACTGATTCTGACACTGAATTATTTACAAGATTAAAAGCAAATAATTATAATGCTACTTATGCCAATACTATAGCAAAAGATTCTCAAGCTATACTTCTTTGCAAAGGACTATTTAATTCT
>NZ_CVLB01000009.1 GCF_001049755.1 Brachyspira suanatina
TTATTAAAGAATCTATTACTGCCTTATTAATATCATTTTTAAATTGTTCTCTTTTTGCCTTATTTTGAATCCACCAAGCTAGTTTATCTATTATGTTTCTAGGCATTATAAATACCTCCTAGTAAACATAATTTTTTTAATAAAGTTAAATTATATGTGAGTGAGTGAGTGAGTGAGTGAGTGAGTGAGTGAGTGAGTGAGTGAGTGAGTGAGTGAGTGAGTGAGTGAGTTCATATATATACCTCCTTAAATTTTAATATGTTGCATTATACTATTATTAATTATAATATCAAGTAATTATAATTACAAATTTATTAGTATATATTTAAGCTATAGAATAGTTTAATGTTTTATATATTTATAATATATTAATTTAATATTATAATAATTATATTGATCTTTTTTTCTAAATTAACATGTCAAATTTCTATATTTAACTAACTATTATAATAAATTATAATATAATTTTATAAAAATAAAATGTAAAAAAAGGAATTATTTAGATAGAAATACTATAAAAGATATATAATATTATTGTGTTTTTTGGTAAAAATTATGATGCTTATTAAATATATTATTAATGTAATGTAAATGTTATTCACATTACATTTTTACAGAAATGTAATGTGAATAACATTTACATATATAATTTTTTAATAACTATTTATATCTATTATACATTATTTGGTTTAGGATATTCTGTGTTAGGTATTATTTTATCTACAGTCATATCATTCCAATTAAAGTCTTTTACATCTCTAATTTTTTTACCTAGATATTCTGAATGACAATATAATCCTGTTACTGGTCTATTAACTAAATAAGGAGATGATAAAGTTGAAAATCTTCCAATAATAGGATTTGAAAATCCAGCTTCTATACATTCAAAACCAAGCGCTGGGGAAAAAAGAGATTTTAATGCCATATCACTAAACTGAAAAAAATGCCAAGGTCTTTCATGTGATGAAAAACTAAAGTGAGTTTCAATAAAAACGGTTCCTCCGATTTTTAATAGTTTTGATATTTCCTCAGCAACTTTCCATGGCATAGCTAAATGTTCAAATACAGCAGATGAAAATATTAAATCAAATTGTTCATCTTTATTAAAATATGATGATAACTTATGAGCATCTCCAACTATATCTACATTTTCTCCATTATGATAGTCAAACCCTATGTATTCGGCATTATTAAAATCATTTCTAAAGCAATAACCTGTAACGACTCTGCTTCCAATTTCTAATATTCTCATACCTTTTTTATTAAATGTATCTTTTAAATACGCAGTAAAATTACTATGGTTTACTTTTTTACTTATTGGACAATCTTCATGTAAGTATTTTTTATCATCAATATTTAATAGTGTAGAATATAATTCAGGAAATTCATTTGGATTGTTGACCAAATATTCTATTACTGCCTTATTAATATCATATCTAAATTTTTTTCTTTTTCCTTTATTTGGAATCCACCAAGCTAGTTTATCTATTATGTTTCTAGGCATTATAAATACCTCCTAGTAAACATAATTTTTTTAATAAAGATAAAATTATTCTAGTGAGTGAGTGAGTGAGTGAGTGAGTGAGTGAGTGAGTGAGTGAGTGAGTGAGTGAGTGAGTGAGTGAGTGAGTTCATATATATACCTCCTTAAATTTTAATATGTTGCATTATACTATTATTAATTATAATATCAAGTAATTATAATTACAAATTTATTAGTATATATTTAAGCTAT
>NZ_CVLB01000010.1 GCF_001049755.1 Brachyspira suanatina
GCCTCTTAATTTAAGAGGTTCACCTTCGGTGTCTGTGCTTTTTTGGATATCAATATCTATACTTCTAATTTCATTATTATTCACTGGCATTTTTATCTTCCTCTTCTAATTTTTTATTTTTATCATTATTATTTATATTAAAGTTTTGATTGTCTTCAGTTTCTTTAGGTTCTTCATAAACTGTTTTTATTGGTCTTATTTGTTGAGAAACGAAATACTCATCTCCATATTCATCATCTACTTCATTAAGGTTTTCTTGTCTTCTCCATTCATTTCTAGTAAGAACACCATTATTTAATTTGATTTGATTTGCTTGCTGTCTTGTAAGAGTATCACCTCTTAAAAGTCCATCCAAATTAAACTCTATATTATATTTTTTTCTTTCTAATCCGCTTAATAAATAGCCGTTTAATGCTTTTTCTATACGAACGCACCAAGGTCTTATGGTATGAGTAACAAACTCTATACTTTGATGTTCTATATTATTATTTGTACTTCTGCTTAAATCACCGATTAAATGAGGAGGTACACGGAACACTCGGCATATTTCCTCTACTGAAAATCTTCGGCTTTCCAGAAACTGAGCATCTGACAAATTCATTGTCACAGGCTCTATTTTCATTCCTTCTTCAAGAACAACTATACCTTTTTCCCAAGCCTCTCTGAAGCTTTCTTTTAAGTTTTTTTTAGCATCTGAACTTAATTTTTGCGGATGTGAAATAATTGGAACTTTTTTAACACCATTAGAAAAGAAATCTAATGCGAAATTATCTTGATAAAGCCCTGTAGCTATCTGCTTGCGGAGCATAGCTATTGGACTGTATCCTATCACTCCGTTCCATCCAAGTCCTGCTATATGCATAACTTGTAATGGAGATAAAGTGATTATTTTTCCGTCATCGGAATATTCAAACATTTTATTGCCGTTTGAATTTCTAAAAATGCGTATTTTATTAGAATCTATTAAATAAAGTTCTGTTACCCTGTTGAAATTATCTCTTACTACTTCTACAAAACCGTTGCCTTGCAAAAGTATTTGAGTGATTAGACTTTCTATAAATGATACTGATGTGCATTCTTCATTAGGTGAGTCATGTAATAAGCTGTATAAAGAATGATCTTTAGCTTTTACTTTATTATTCCCATTTATTTTATATACAAAAAGAGGTAAAGTTGCTATTGTTTCAGCTATAACTCTCACGCATGCAAATACTGTAGAGAAAGTTAAAGCAGTATTAGGATTGACTGCTGATAGAGTTTTATCATTTTGAATTGATAAAAAATTACTTCCATCTATATGGCTAAAATCAGGAAATAGCCATTTTTTTATATAATTCCCTATATTTTTTATTACAGACATATAATATATAAAAAAATATAAGGAAATATAAGCATTATATAATTATATTATGCTGCTTTTTTATCANTCATGTAATAAGCTGTATAAAGAATGATCTTTAGCTTTTACTTTATTATTCCCATTTATTTTATATACAAAAAGAGGTAAAGTTGCTATTGTTTCAGCTATAACTCTCACGCATGCAAATACTGTAGAGAAAGTTAAAGCAGTATTAGGATTGACTGCTGATAGAGTTTTATCATTTTGAATTGATAAAAAATTACTTCCATCTATATGGCTAAAATCAGGAAATAGCCATTTTTTTATATAATTCCCTATATTTTTTATTACAGACATATAATATATAAAAAAATATAAGGAAATATAAGCATTATATAATTATATTATGCTGCTTTTTTATCAAGCAACTCCTCTTGTTTATCTTGATATGCTTTACTTACTCTTTTGACTGCTGTATCAAAATATTCATCATCAAGCTCTATACCTATAAACTTCCTATTAGTATTAATGCATGCTACTCCTGTACTGCCTCCGCCCATAAATGGATCTAATATAGTATCGTTCTCATCTGAAACTAATTTCACTATTCTCTCCATTAAAGCAACAGGTTTTTGCGTTGGATGCTGATATTGATACTGCTCTCTATTACAACGCATAATAGATGTTTCTATTTTTCCAACTTTTACTGACTGAAATAAATTAACTCCTCTTTTTGCACCTTGATGTTTTCTTGCTGTTATTTCATATTTTCTTTTAGTTTCATAATTAAACTCTTTGATGCCTGTTTCTATATATTTAATAACATCATCTTTATCTTTACTGTTTAATGCACTTCTTAAACCTTTCCAAATATCTATAATTCTATCTAATTTATTTTTATTAATTTGATATTCTAAATAGTCAACATATTCCTTTCTTAAATTAGCATTCCCTAAACTGCGAAAAGAAATATCTTCATGTATTCTTAAAAAATTATTTAGATAATTAGAAGCATTTTCTTTTTCCCATACAGCATTTTCTTTAAACTTGAAACCTAATTTGTCAAGCATTAAGTTCCATCTGAAAAAAGCATCTCCTCTTCCAAAAAATGCTATCATAGAATTATTTTTTAATAATCTTTTCCATTCTCCAAATACTTTATCTTCATTGAAAGGTATATCTAGTTTATGCTTTAAATATAAATACGGTGGATCTGATGCTACAGCATTTATAGAATTACTTTCTAATTCTTCCATAACCTCTTCACAATTTCCCTTAAGTAAAGTACAGTTTCCAATAACAACTTTCCTAACCATAAAAAGCTCCTGAATTATTTTTTTTCTTATAGTTATAAAATATTATATTACTTATTATTAATATATATTTTTAACTAAAATATACTATTAGGAGTATAAATGCCCGATAAAGCTAAAAAAGCCCCAAAAAACGCCCAAAATAAGCCAAAAAAAGCCGTTAAAATACCAAATCCGCCAGAATATTTTTGTGGGTATTCTTTAAAAAAATGGAAAGAACTTGCTCCTATTTTTGCTGAAAAAAATATGCTTGGAGATGCCGATTTATCAGCATTTGAACTTTTATGTCTGCATTATGGTGATGCTATGAATCTTTATGAAGCTATGATTAATGAAGGCGGTTCTATAGCTGGATATTTAGCAGGTAAAAACTCNACTAAAATATACTATTAGGAGTATAAATGCCCGATAAAGCTAAAAAAGCCCCAAAAAACGCCCAAAATAAGCCAAAAAAAGCCGTTAAAATACCAAATCCGCCAGAATATTTTTGTGGGTATTCTTTAAAAAAATGGAAAGAACTTGCTCCTATTTTTGCTGAAAAAAATATGCTTGGAGATGCCGATTTATCAGCATTTGAACTTTTATGTCTGCATTATGGTGATGCTATGAATCTTTATGAAGCTATGATTAATGAAGGCGGTTCTATAGCTGGATATTTAGCAGGTAAAAACTCTCAAACAATGGGCGAATATTTAGCATATCATAAAGCTATAACAGCA
>NZ_CVLB01000011.1 GCF_001049755.1 Brachyspira suanatina
ATTTTATTTTTCATAATCCTCATAATGATTTTATTATATATGCTTTTTTTGTCAATACAGTATAGATGTTTATTGAATTATTGACTGAATATAAAACAAAAAATATAGTTGTTTAGGTATATACTAAAAATTTTTAACTTTGTCAATTTTTTATTGTTCTTTTTCCCGCCGCACGCCTACCTAAATGTACTTCCTTCGGTCGCAGCGGATAGCGTCAAAGAACCTTATATCCTCGGCAAGCTCGGATACGCTTCGTGAAAGTGCAAGTGTAAAAATTAGTACTAAATCATACTAAAAATGTCTTACATGTAATATAATTTATTAAATTAAAGTCCAAATGTAGTCTTTTTGCTTCTTTGGGGCACCAAAAGAAGTGGGGTCTGGGGCAAAGCCCCAGATATAAAATTAAAAATATAAATTTATTTTTGACAAAATATAGTTGTTTAGGTATATACTAATAAATTTATGATATTTTTCTAATGATAATACAGGCTATAAAACCGAAAATCACTCCGCTGAAAGCTAAATATTCTCTATTACTTTCCATATTTATTACTATTACTATTAAAACGAATGCTATTAATGCCAGAGTAATAAACACTACTAATATTGTTTCTATAGTCTCTCTAATATCTTCTTTTATTTTTATATCTTCATGATAATATTTTTGGGCTATAATTGCGGTAATTGCAAGCGATAATACATAAGTCAGTGTATATACAATTAATACTCTCACTCCAATAATTTTCAAATCCACTTTTGAGCTGCTATATTTAGATAATAAAGTTCCTTTTAATAATATTGTTATCATTTCTTGAAGTACTTCTTCTTTGTCAAAATTTGCTGCATTAGTTTGTTTATTATTATCTATTATTTCTTTATCATTATATATTATTTCTTTTTTTTCTTGTATATTTTTATCAGCCTTAGCAAAAAATGATATTGCAGTAGGAGGTATAGTACAAGATAAGAAGAGATATATTATTAAAGCTATTACATTAACTTTGCTGTCATTTTTTTTCTTTTTAATTTTCATTTTTATTTAACTACTCTTTAATTATCATATATAGTTTTTCAATTCTAATGTACATAGTTTTTTTGTCAATACGGTATAGATGTTTATTGAATTATAAATTGAGTTAGTTTATTGTAATCGTAAAATTAAACTATTAAACAAAAAATTGATAAACTTAAAAAATTCAGTATGTATTTTTAGAATACTAATAAATTTATGTTATTTTCCTAATGATAATATAGGCTATAGAACCAAAAATCACTCCGCTGAAAGCTAAATATTCTCTATTACTTTCCATATTTATTACTGCTACTATTAAAATGAATGCAATTAATGCCAGAGTAATCAACCCTACTAATATTGTTCCTATAGTCTCTCTAATATCTTCTTTTATTTTTATATCTTCATGATAATATTTTTGGGCTATAATTGCGGTAATTGCAAGCGATAATATATAAGTCAGTCCATATACAATTAATACTCTTATACCAAGAATTTT
>NZ_CVLB01000012.1 GCF_001049755.1 Brachyspira suanatina
ATGCTATTTTCTAAATCTTTATAATTCTTTCTTAAATCTGATATCTCTTTAAAATTCTTGAGATTCTGCTCTAGCATTATGCTGTTATAATTAGCATTATTTTTTTCTATCTTCTCATCAATTTTTTCGTCAATATTATTAGATAGTTCTTCTTTGAGGTTGTTTAAATTTTCTTTCTCTTCTTCTAAAAATTTAGTTTGTTCTTCTTTTGCCTCTTCTAATCTAGTATTCAAACCTTCTATTTCTTTTTTGTTTTCCTCTGAATAGGAAGATAATTTATCATCTATATTTTTTATTAATTCATCATATTTTGAATTATTTTCATTTACTGAAGCATAAACTGTATTAGAAATATTTTCTTTTATGCTATTTTCTAAATCTTTATAATTCTTTCTTAAATCTGATATCTCTTTAAAATTCTTGAGATTCTGCTCTAGCATTATGCTGTTATAATTAGCATTATTTTTTTCTATCTTCTCATCAATTTTTTCGTCAATATTATTAGATAGTTCTTCTTTGAGGTTGTTTAAATTTTCTTTCTCTTCTTCTAAAAATTTAGTTTGTTCTTCTTTTGCCTCTTCTAATCTAGTATTCAAACCTTCTATTTCTTTTTTGTTTTCCTCTGAATAAGAAGATAATTTATCATCTATATTTTTTATTAATTCATCATATTTTGAATTATTTTCATTTACTGAAGCATAAACTGTATTAGAAATATTTTCTTTTATGCTATTTTCTAAATCTTTATAATTCTTTCTTAAATCTGATATCTCTTTAAAATTCTTGAGATTCTGCTCTAGCATTATGCTGTTATAATTAGCATTATTTTTTTCTATCTTCTCATCAATTTTTTCGTCAATATTATTAGATAGTTCTTCTTTGAGGTTGTTTAAATTTTCTTTCTCTTCTTCTAAAAATTTAGTTTGTTCTTCTTTTGCCTCTTCTAATCTAATATTCAAACCTTCTATTTCTTTTTTGTTTTCCTCTGAATAAGAAGATAATTTATCATCTATATTTTTTATTAATTCATCATATTTTGAATTATTTTCATTTACTGAAGCATAAACTGTATTAGAAATATTTTCTTTTATGCTATTTTCTAAATCTTTATAATTCTTTCTTAAATCTGATATCTCTTTAAAATTCTTGAGATTCTGCTCTAGCATTATGCTGTTATAATTAGCATTATTTTTTTCT
>NZ_CVLB01000013.1 GCF_001049755.1 Brachyspira suanatina
GGAAACAAAGAAACAAATCAATCAGAACAAAATACTCAAACTAATCAAAAATCACAAAACAACAATACACAATCTCAAAATATTCAAACTAATACATCACAAACAAATAATCAAAAAGAATTCTTTGATATGAAATATGTTTATAAAGGTATTAGAGCAGATAAAACCAAATTTGATGAAAAGCTTAAAAAATTAAGAGAAAATAATGAATATGCAAAAAGGAATTTTGATTTTCTTAATAGAAAATTTGCAAATGATGATGAAAGAAAAAATATTCTATAGAGTTTATATCAAATGTTAATTATGCTACATTAGATCTAGAATTCTTAATAAGCTGGGGTAACTGGGTCATATATAGTGAAGTTGAAGATTATTATGCTGTTGGATATCTATATGTTGATCAAAATTTAGCATTAAAAAAAGCAAGAGAAGAATTATTGAAATTAAATAAAAAAGATGCTGATGTTTATTTAGCCTTATTCTTATCTCATTTTGTTACAGATTCACTTTACTATTTTGAAGAAGAGAAAAAATATTTAACAGAATGGAAAAAGGCAGGCGGAACTAATATATCTATGATGATAGCAAAGTATGATGATGATAATGCTTATAGTAATAAAATGAAATTAGTTGATTATATAATAGAAGCTCCCGATTCTTTAAGAGCAGAAAAATTAGTTGCTGATGCTTATAAAGATAATTTCTATAAGTACATTGTAAAAGATAATGGATATATAGATTTATTCAATGAAAATAATTATTCTTTAACTTCAATTGAATTGGAAGGTACAGCCCGTTTATCTTCAGTAGAAATAGCAGAAGAAATAGGCAATACAAATATAATGAAGAAATATATAAAAACTTATATAAATAATAGATTAGCTAATGATGATATACAAGACTATTTAGAATATTATCAAAATTATAACAATATTAATGCAGTTTATTGTTATGACGGTTGGAATAACCTTAATTTACTTGAGTTTAAAAAGAATACATTTTAAATTGAAAGCACTATGAAGGGATTAGTAAATATGCATTATTATAATCCTGATTTTATAAAAGATAATTTATATGCTCCATTT
>NZ_CVLB01000014.1 GCF_001049755.1 Brachyspira suanatina
ATATTAACTAGATATATGAATAAAATAAAATATGAAATAGACAATTTGAAAGTACTGTAAACCTTTTTTTAATTATTTAAATGGATACTTTATATATAATAATATATAAAGTATCCAGATTATAAGGTAAATACACCTTCGCTTTCATAAATACTTGTCGTATCTTCAAAATGATTTTTAATCACTCTATGAAGAGCCATAATAGAGGCTACAACACCATCTATTCTTTTATATGATCTTCTTCTGTCAGGTTTTACAGGAAGATAATTATCTCTACCATCTGTTTTTACTTCACAGCAGCTTATCATCCAATTAAGAACTGCATTATTACCATGTAAAAGTTTTCGTTCATCTATAGTTTTTTCAAATAAAGAAGTTCCTTCAGATAAACCTCCAACAGCAAAAGACTGCCTAACCTGTTCCATTTTGAAGCCTTCGCTTTCTAAGTGTGTTACTATTTCAATAGCTTTCCAAGGGTCATAAGCTATTTCTATAATTTCAAAATATGCAGCATCATTTAAGATTGAAGATTCTATAACATCAAAATCTATTATATCACCGCTTGTTAAAGTAATTAAACCTTGAGAAGCCCATAATTCATAAGGTACTCTGTCCTCTTTAGAACGCTGCCTGATATTTTCTTGAGGCATAAAGAATCGTGGCAGAAGTATATATGGACCATTATCAATAGAATCAAAACATAAAACATAAGCCGCTATATCTCTTGTCGTTGCCAAATCTAAACCAATACATGCCTTCCTGCCTTTTAATTCATTTATATTTATATTTTGATGTGAATAAGATTTAAGCCACCTGTCAGAAGAAATCCAAACCTCGCTTGCCTGTGTCCAAACATTCAAGTTCTTTGTAAGAATATCTGTTCTTTGAATAGGTTTATCTAGTCCTTCTAAAAGCCTAGATTTTAGGTAACTGTCTTTTACAGAAACATTTATATTAGGATTAGCTTGAAAAATAATTTTATTTATTAATTCTTCCTGCTTTGAAACATCTTCATTTTTATTTAACTTTTCTTTATATTCAGACATAAATACCCAAATATCATTGATGTTATC
>NZ_CVLB01000015.1 GCF_001049755.1 Brachyspira suanatina
AGGCAATTACGGCGTTCGCAATAACTGTGATTGCCTTTAATATTTTATAAATATTCATGATCCCTCCTTTTTTTATTTAGCAAAAATATTTTTTTATCAGATTAAAAAAATATTTTTTATTCTATACCATATATACAAAATATAAGGAAATATCGATGGAAGGATAAAATGAAATATAAATAATATTTAATGAAAAATTATTTAAGCCGATAATATTATTGCTCAGAAAAAATATTAAAAACAGTTTCAAAAAACTTTTTATTTGAAAAGCCTGCCTATCAAAGACAGGCTTATTAAAATAAAAGGAGCTGTTTTTATGAAAACGCTAGACTATCTAAAATTATATGATAACAATAATTCTAATTTAATAATCAATTATCTTGAATATATAAAACTTTATAAGTCAAAATCTACAGTAAATACTTATGCAAACAGCATCAAAAACTTTTATAATTTTCTTTATAATTATTACAGTATCGGACAGTATAATATCGTACAGTCTGAAAAAATACTTAATAGTAATAATATCGGACTGTCTAAAGATATACTATTATACAATACTACGGTATTGTATAATAAAGTAAACAGAAAATGCATTGAAGACTATATCTCTTATCAAGTTAATAAAAATCTCGGCGCCGACATCATTCACTGCAGAGTTATGGCTGTAAAAAGTTATTTTAAGTATTTAGTGAAATTAAAAAAAATAAGCACCGAAACTTTTTTTGATATTTTTGATGAGCTTAAAACTCCAAAAATAATTGTAAAAAATCAGCTATTAATAAAAGCAGATGAAACTTTATCCATTACAAAAAAGATAAAAGAAAAATCAGAAAGTTTTGCAGATGAGAGAAATATATTCATGCTTTTGCTGATGTCTAACACAGGCATACGCCGTAAG
>NZ_CVLB01000016.1 GCF_001049755.1 Brachyspira suanatina
ATATAGCAAAATGCTATTTAGCAATATAGCAAAATGCTATATTAACCTATATATATGCAATTTTTTTATGATACACAAAGTAATATTTTCTAATATTTTTTATATTAACTAAACAGTATTATAGTTTTTACTAATCATAAAATTAGCTCGCAGGCTGTAATCTTGGCAGAGATTACAGCCTATCTTTTAAGCTCTATTAAAATCCTTTTCGATTTTTTCAAAACTGTTTAATATTTGATTCATTCTGCACGTTAAGTCTTTCCATTCTTCAAGCATATTTGTTTTAATGTCTTTTTTAATACAGTCTTTTTTCGTACTATATCTAAACTTAGCAAACGGATGATTTTCCATAGCCTCTTTTATCATTCCAGCCAAAACATAAATATATCTTGACACTGTTGTATTAATATTTTGATGTCCTAGCATTTTTGATATAACATAAATGTCAGTTCCGTTTTCTGCCATATCAGTTGCAAAGCCTCTTCTTAATGAATGACAAGTAACTTTTATATTTGTTTTTTTAGAAATAAAATGCATTATTGTGCTTATAGTATTTATGTTAAGAGGATCTCCGTTTGTCTTAATAAATAGCATATTATGTATTTTCTTTCTCTGCTTTAATATAGATTTTCTTAATTTTAAATATTCAAATAGTTTAGATTTTATAGAACTAGAAAAAGAAATAATTCTTGGTTTATCTCCCTTGCTTTTATAAATAGCTATGGTATTATTATCAAAGTGAATATTGTCAATGTCTATGCAGGCAAGCTCCTTACGGCGTATGCCTGTGTTAGACATCAGCAAAAGCATGAATATATTTCTCTCATCTGCAAAACTTTCTGATTTTTCTTTTATCTTTTTTGTAATAGATAAAGTTTCATCTGCTTTTATTAATA
>NZ_CVLB01000017.1 GCF_001049755.1 Brachyspira suanatina
TARWTTCTTCTATATCTTCGAGCTCTTCTAAAGCGGATAAACCTTCATCAACTATTTTTTCATCTTCTTCTATATTATTAATATCAAGAAGTTCTTCTTCTGTATATTCTCTCATATCTAAATTTGATTCTTCTTTTGAAGCATCATCATCTAGATATTCTTCTTCATTATTATCTTCTGATAATTGTTCGTCAATAGTTTCTTCTATATTTTCAAGATTTTTAAAAGCAGATAAAGCATTAGTTTCTGATTCTAATTCATCATCTAATATATTATTAACATCAAGAAGTTCTTCTTCTGTATATTCTCTCATATCTAAATTTGATTCTTCTTTTGAAGCATCATCATCTAGGTATTCTTCTTCATTATCATCTTCTAATAATTGTTCATCAATAGTTTCTTCTATATTTTCAAGATTTTTAAAAGCAGATAAATCATTAGTTTCTGATTCTAATTCATCATCTAATATATTATTAATATCAAGAAGTTCTTCTTCTGTATATTCTCTCATATCTAAATTTGATTCTTCTTTTGAAGCATCATCATCTAGGTATTCTTCTTCATTATTATCTTCTAATAATTGTTCGTCAATAGCTTCTTCTATATTTTCAAGATTTTTAAAAGCAGATAAATCATTAGTTTCTGATTCTAATTCATCGTCTAATATATTATTAACATCAAGAAGTTCTTCTTCTGTATATTCCCTCATATCTAAATTTGATTCTTCTTTTGAAGCATCATCATCTAGGTATTCTTCTTCATTATCGTCTTCTATATTTTGAACATTTCCTAAACCAATTAAATCTTCTATATTAATATCTTTATCAGAGAAATTATTTTCT
>NZ_CVLB01000018.1 GCF_001049755.1 Brachyspira suanatina
AAAGATAGTATATTAGAATCAACTTCTGAGTTAGAAACAGAAGAATTAAAAGAAGAAGATACATCAGAATCAATAGAGGAATCAATTTCAGAATCACAGGAAGAGGAACCAGAAGAAGGATCTATTGAATTAATAGAAGAGACAGAAATAAAAGTAGAAGAATTATCAGAACCAACAAGTGAAGTAAAAGAAGAAGAGATATCAGAATCAATAGAGGAATCAACTTCAGAATTACAGGAAGAGGAACCAGAAGAAGGATCTCCTGAATTAACAGAAGAAACAGAAATAAAAGTAGAAGAATTATCAGAACCAACAAGTGAAATAAAAGAAGAAGAGATATCAGAATCAATAAAGGAATCAACTTCAGAATCACAGGAAGAGGAACCAGAAGAAGGATCTATTGAATTAATAGAAGAGACAGAAATAAAAGTAGAAGAATTATCAGAACCAACAAGTGAAATAAAAGAAGAAGAGATATCAGAATCAATAAAGGAATCAACTTCAGAATCACAGGAAGAGGAACCAGAAGAAGGATCTATTGAATTAATAGAAGAGACAGAAATAAAAGTAGAAGAATTATCAGAACCAACAAGTGAAATAAAAGAAGAAGAGATATCAGAATCAATAGAGGAATCAACTTCAGAATCACAGGAAGAGGAACCAGAAGAAGGATCTATTGAATTAATAGAAGAGACAGAAATAAAAGTAGAAGAAGTATCAGAGCCAATAAGTGAAGTAAAAGAAGAAGATGCATCAGAATCAATAGAAGAAGTAGAAGATAAAACATTGGATCAATCAGAAGAGTCAAG
>NZ_CVLB01000019.1 GCF_001049755.1 Brachyspira suanatina
CTTTCCAAAGTTAAAGCTTCTGGGACTGCTTGTATATTAATAGGTATATCCAAAGTTTTATCTTTAGAACCTTCTTTTCTAGCTCTAATTTTTAATGTRGCTGTACCCTCTGCCTTTCCTGTGATAGTRAAAGTTTTACTTTCAGCTTCATAGCTTACATCAAAGAAAGCCTGTTCTGTAGGTTCTAATGTATGTGTAATATCATCAGTATTGGCAGTTAAAATAATAGTATCATTTCCATCTGCTCTTATATCTACATTTTGTTTATTGCTTTCCAAAGTTAAAGCTTCTGGGACTGCTTGTATATTAATAGGTATATCCAAAGTTTTATCTTTAGAACCTTCTTTTCTAGCTCTAATTTTTAATGTAGCTGTACCCTCTGCCTTTCCTGTGATAGTGAAAGTTTTACTTTCAGCTTCATAGCTTACATCAAAGAAAGCCTGTTCTGTAGGTTCTAATGTATGTGTAATATCATCAGTATTGGCAGTTAAAATAATAGTATCATTTCCATCTGCTCTTATATCTACATTTTGTTTATTGCTTTCCAAAGTTAAAGCTTCTGGGACTGCTTGTATATTAATAGGTATATCCAAAGTTTTATCTTTAGAACCTTCTTTTCTAGCTCTAATTTTTAATGTAGCTGTACCCTCTGCCTTTCCTGTGATAGTGAAAGTTTTACTTTCAGCTTCATAGCTTACATCAAAGAAAGCCTGTTCTGTAGGTTCTAATGTATGTGTAATATCATCAGTATTGGCAGTTAAAATAATAGTATCATTTCCATCTGCTCTTATATCTACATTT
>NZ_CVLB01000020.1 GCF_001049755.1 Brachyspira suanatina
TCTATTAACATTAAGAACTTCTGTTCCATAAGCATTTGTCACTGAAGTAAGTCCGTCTACTGACGTTTCTAATTCAGCAACACCTGCAACTGAAGCTTCAGCTGCTGTTTTTAAGAAGTCAAATACATTTTCTCTAGGAACTCCTGCAGAAAGTGATTGATATAAAGCAGGTACTACTTCTTCAGGTACTTTTCCGATTTCTTTAGAAAAAGCCAAAGTTTCCTGCTTTAAAGATTCAAAACCTTCATTGCCTAATTTAGGAAGAAGCGTAAGAACCTCACGCATTCCATTATCAAAATCAGTAGCTTTTTTAGTTGCTAATGCAAAAGCTGTTGTTCCTGCAGCTATTGGAACAGTTAAACTTTTAGTAGCTAAAGAACCGAACTTATCAAAAGATTTTCCTATTTTATCAAAACCTCTTTCTAAGTCGGTTGTTTTATCTTTAAGTTTTCCAAATGCTTCAATAGCTTGGGAAGCATCTGCATATATACTGACATTTAAGCTACTCATTTATTTAATTATCCGTTATTATTGTTTCTATTTCCCAAAGCCCTTGCTTTTCTCTTCTTATAGTTTTATTTCCCTGCTTTGTTTCTGTTACATTATTATCTGACTTTGTTTCTTCTTGAACTTCGATTATATAAGGCAAATTTAAAGAAGCTGTATAATAGAGCAGAAGTCTTTGCAAACTCATCTCCATCATACAGTCTTCTGTCCAGCCATAACTATGAGCTAGATGTGCCA
>NZ_CVLB01000021.1 GCF_001049755.1 Brachyspira suanatina
ACTCTCTATATATTGAAGGAGAAAGCGGAACAGGTAAAACTACAATGCTTAAAATGTTATGGCAGATATATGCTATTAATGATATCAAGCCATTGTATATGAGAGCATCTATTTTTGAAGATATGCATAAAAATTTATTCAATAAAAATGCTCAGGACAGAGATTTGAAATCAAGTATAGATGCCAAAATAGATAATATAAAATTTGCAGATATTATTATGATAGATGATATTGACAGCGTAGGTTTTCGTTATGCGGCTGAAGGCTATTATAAACTATTTGATAAAATCAGAGAATTAGAAAAAACAGTGATACTAACATCAAATAAAAGCTATGATGATTTATTAAAAGGTTTGAATAAAAAAATAGATGCTGAATATATAAAAGGCAGACTAACAAGCAGACTTATAAATTTAAAAGTAGTAGACATAGAAATGCAAAAGTCTAAGGAGCTTATAACAGCATAGCAATAAATATAAGTGAGCCGAGTAGGTGCCTAACTGCAAGACTGTAAACAGGCTCGGGAATTAGAAAGCGACCGAGTAGGCACCCTTACGGGTGGGCGAACATAACAACAATAAAGCGAAAAAAAGCCCGCTGGCTTATTTATAAGCTAGCGGATTATAGGCTTTTTTGAGCATAGCAATAATTGTTTATAAGTTGTCAACAATGTTGAT
>NZ_CVLB01000022.1 GCF_001049755.1 Brachyspira suanatina
AGAGAAGAAGGCAACAGATATATAAGATTGAAGCTATCTAATAATGGTAAAAACTTAATTGCAGAATTAGTTACAAATCTTGATTGTTTTTATAATGAAGAACTTGGCGGATTTTATAAAGAAATCAATGGAGAGCTATATAAATATATAGCCTATTATATGTATTATGATGGTAATAGATACAATGGATATTATTTAGACAATTATAATAATGAGGTATATTAATGTTTAGAGTAATTAAAGAACCAGCAGAAAATCCAAGCAATTTATTAGATAGCTATAGACAGCAGAATATCATTATGCAAAAAATGCGTATGCTTCATACTGCCTTTGATGGTATAAAATTAAATCATTGGAGTGATACAGACAGAGAACTTCCTGATATTTTAGCAGGCAGTATTTGTGAGTTCGAAGGAAGATTATTTGAAACAAATCAAACCATAAAATTGACTGATAATATTAGCAGCGGCGGTACAATTAAACAAGATTTAAGATTTATAAAACTTGTTATAGTAAGAGATTCTAATAATAAAGATAATGATTATTTAAGAGCTGAAATAGCAGGCGGATATAGTGAAACAGTTGGCAATGGATTTCCAACTTACGATTATGAGAATAGAGGTTTTTATAATTTAGATTCTAATGGAAAAGCAATAGAGAAATATTTAAGA
>NZ_CVLB01000023.1 GCF_001049755.1 Brachyspira suanatina
TTTCCTATTAATACATCCTGTGCTTTATCTGAAGGGAAGCTAAACTCTAAACCGCCTGCTATTGAAGCCTGTGGTAAATATATTCTTAATTTTTTACCTTCAGCATTAGTATTAACTAGCATTATGCATTTAGGTTTTATTTTAGAACTTTTTCCGCCTGTTGTCATACGAACCATTTTAGGCATTATTCTAGTATATGTTATAATTAAAGTATCTGTGCTAGGAGATATTTTACTATCTGTAATTTTTATTCCATTAGTTCCTATTTTTTCGTAGCTTGATTCTTCTATGAGAATATTTCCCATAGAGTTTTTCTTTTCTACTTTAGTTATTGTAACTTCGCTTCCATCTGCATTCTTAAATGGAACTTTTATTTCTTCACCTCTTTTATATGTATCTGATTCTACTATATACTCTTTTGTAACTTCTGTTTTACCATCATATTCGTCTATATTATCAATACCGCCTCTTGCCATAGCATAGTTTTTAAAATTAATTTCTAAGCTATCAAGTGTTAATTCTATTTTATGTTCTGTTTGTAAAGTGGTTATAGTTCCTGCATTGTCGCTTTCTATATCCGC
>NZ_CVLB01000024.1 GCF_001049755.1 Brachyspira suanatina
TACTTATAGAAGTTTTTCTGCTTACACCTGACATATTATCCGCTTTTATTATTTACCAATTTTTTTATTGTAAATATGCATTCTATATTTTTATATGAAACATTTTCTCTATAAATCACTTCATAAATATCATCTTCATTATTTATTTTGGCCATCATTCCTTTGGTATCAAACTCTTTAAAATAATGAGTATGTACTTTTAAAGTTCTTTCTAAATCTTTTCTTTTACCTTGCTGTATATCTTTGTATGTTATATCTTCAATTGAGCATTTTACTTTTCTTAATTCTTTTAATTGAGTTTTTCTTGTTCCATTTTTATTATCTACATATTCAGAGCTATAAAAAGTTATAGAATGTATCAGTTTAGCCACTTTCATAAAGTAAACTTTTCCCTAGCTATAGCCAATAATCTATGCACACCTTCCAAAGCTACTTTTTCACTTTGACTGGCTTCTCCTGTTTTGCTTTCAAAATAATGAGTAGCAAGTCCAAGAATTGCATACTTAACTTCAGGAGGACAATCAATTCTTTTGTATTCTGTTTCATTAACTTTATTACAATAGCTGATTGCACTATCTAA
>NZ_CVLB01000025.1 GCF_001049755.1 Brachyspira suanatina
CCTTCTTCCTGTTGTTAATGAAGATTTACTTCCTGTTATAAGAGATAAAGCAGTTCCTCTCGCTGAAAAAATGATTCTTACTATAATATCATTAATAAAAACATTCAGCGATTTGCCTGCACCTTTGCAAGCGGCAAGTGTAGGATTTGTTGCTTTAGCAGCAGGCTTCGGTCCTGCATTAAAAGGTATAGTGGGACTTGGAAAAGGATTAACAGAAGCTAAGAAAACTATATCAGATTTTAAAAATGCTGTATCTACATTAAAAACATCAGCTAGTTCTATTCAAAGATTAAGCACAGCTTGGAAAGCATTAAATACTGTTATGTTTGCAAGTCCTGTTGGAGTTATAACAGCTTTAACTGTAGGGCTTGGTGCTTTAGCAGTAAAAGCATATAAATTAAATCAGGAATATAAAGCATTAATAGAGACTTCAAACCAATTAGCTAATAGCACAAAAGAATTAAATGATAATGCTTTTAAAGATGTAGGTTTATTTGAAGAGTATCAAAAACTAGCTAGTGCCAAAGA
>NZ_CVLB01000026.1 GCF_001049755.1 Brachyspira suanatina
AAATGAAAAAAACAAAAAGAATGCAATAGGTTTCGCTGTTTATATGGACAAGCTATACACAAACGACATAGCTAAAAATGAATATGATTTTGATATACTTATACTATATAAAAGCGGCGATGAAAAAATTTTATTAAGCAAAGTACAAAGTTTTATAAAAGAGAATAAGAAAGTAAGAACTGATATATACAGCGATGATTATAATACAGATTATAGCTACAGAGAAAAATACATATTTGAGAATGATGTTTTAATTAATTCATAAAAATTGCGAATGCCTGACATTTGTAAAAATGGCATGGATTATAAATGAGCAATTTTTATTAGCAATAATATAAAAAATTTTATTAAGCAAAGTACAAAGTTTTATAAAAGAGAATAAGAAAGTAAGAACTGATATATACAGCGATGATTATAATACAGATTATAGCTACAGAGAAAAATACATATTTGAAAACGATAATTTTGTTAGTTTATAAAAATTGCAAATGACTAAT
>NZ_CVLB01000027.1 GCF_001049755.1 Brachyspira suanatina
GATTATTAATTATTTATCCCCTTCAAACTTTGACTGATAACTTTTAAATCCAGCAAGTCCAAGCAAACCTCCCATTAAAAATGGAAGAGCTTCTCCAAGCCTAACATCTTTAGAAAAAACTAAGAAAGCTATACAAACAAGCATGACCGCTGAACCTAATAAACTTATTAAACGCATACTAGAAAGATGTCCAGTCTTGGAACAAGATATTAAATCTTTTAATGCCTTCATAATCAGTCCTATGAAATTACAGCTATAAAAAACATCACACAGCCATAAGTTAATTTAATGAAATAATATATTGATGTTTTTTCTTTAATGAGAGCTTTTAATCTCTCTTTAAATGTCCCTTCTTTTTCATTCATAAACTTGTTATAGTATTTTACTATTCCAATGAAAGTAAAAACTACCATAACACCTATTAAAAAAATTAATATTAATTTAAACATATTTTCTCCTTAAAACTATTTATAAACTTTTAATTT
>NZ_CVLB01000028.1 GCF_001049755.1 Brachyspira suanatina
AGAAACTTCAGTTGATGGGCTTACTTCAGTTACAAATGCTTATGGAACAGAAGTTCTTAATGTTAATAGAGCTTCGGACATAATGTTTCAAACTGTAAAGCTAGGAAAAACTGATTTTACTCAGTTATCAAAATCTTTATTTAATGTCATTCCTACCGCTTCAGCATTAGGTGTTCAGTTTGAAGATATAGGAGCTGCTATTGCCGTAATGACTGCCCAAGGTACGCCTACTTCTGTGGCCACAACACAGATTAGGCAGGCTTTAGTAGAGCTTAATAAAGAAGGCAGCACCACAGATAAAGCGTTTAGAGAAATAGCAGGAACTAGCTTTAAAGAGTTTATCGAACAAGGCGGTACACTTCAGGAAGCTCTGCAAATGCTTGCTGAAAAAGCTGCTAAAAGTGGAAAAGATGTTTCTAGTATGTTCAGCAGCGTTGAGTCAGGAAATGCTGCTTTGGCATTATCTGGAAAGAA
>NZ_CVLB01000029.1 GCF_001049755.1 Brachyspira suanatina
TGAACAAGCAGTCAGCGATGATGAAAAAGATGAAGTTATAAAAGAGGAACTTACTTTAGAAGCAAACAAGGAAAGTTTAGATTTGAAAGTTGGTGAAGCACCGAATGTAAATCTTACAAGCAATGCTGATACTATAGATTATAGCTTAGAACCTACTGAGCAAGATTATTTTGATGCAGAATATAATGACACTGATAAGATATTTACTATAACAGGAAAAAAAGCAGGAAATGCTGTATTGAAAGTAGTAGGTAAAAAAGCAGGCAATGAAGATATAACACTCAGCATACCAATTACTGTGGCAGAAGTTCTTACTTTGGAAGCTAACAAGCAAAGTTTAGACTTAAGAGTCGGAGAAAAACCTACAATAAATATTACAAGCAATGCTGATGAAATAACATATTTAATAGAGCCAGAAGAACAAGGCTTTATTGATGTTGAATACAATGA
>NZ_CVLB01000030.1 GCF_001049755.1 Brachyspira suanatina
TTAGTGAAAGCACCTCTGTTTATACGCTCTCTAAATAAATCACCATAAAGAGGCTCACTTAAAGAATTATATACAATAGCATAGCCTCTTAATTTAAGAGGTTCACCTTCGGTGTCTGTGCTTTTTTGGATATCAATATCTATACTTCTAATTTCATTATTATTCACTGGCATTTTTATCTTCCTCTTCTAATTTTTTATTTTTATCATTATTATTTATATTAAAGTTTTGATTGTCTTCAGTTTCTTTAGGTTCTTCATAAACTGTTTTTATTGGTCTTATTTGTTGAGAAACGAAATACTCATCTCCATATTCATCATCTACTTCATTAAGGTTTTCTTGTCTTCTCCATTCATTTCTAGTAAGAACACCATTATTCAATTTGATTTGATTCGCTTGCTGTCTTGTAAGAGTATCGCCTCTCAAAAGTCCGTCCAAATTAAACTCTATATTATATTTTTTTCTTTCTGATTCGCTTAATAAATAGCCGTTTAATGCTTTTTCTATACGAACACACCAAGGTCTTATGGTATGAGTAACAAACTCTATACTTTGATGTTCTATATTATTATTTGTACTTCTGCTTAAATCACCGATTAAATGAGGAGGTACACGGAACACTCGGCATATTTCTTCTACTGAAAATCTTCTGCTTTCTAAAAACTGAGCATCTGACAAATTCATTGTCACAGGCTCTATTTTCATTCCTTCTTCAAGAACAACTATACCTTTTTCCCAAGCCTCTCTGAAGCTTTCTTTTAAGTTTTTTTTAGCATCTGAACTTAATTTTTGCGGATGTGAAATAATTGGAACTTTTTTAACGCCATTAGAAAAGAAATCTAATGCAAAATTATCTTGATAAAGTCCTGTAGTTATTTGCTTACGCATCATAGCTATTGGACTGTATCCTATCACTCCGTTCCATCCAAGTCCTGCTATATGCATAACTTGTGCTGGAGATAAAGTGATTATTCCTCCATCATCAGAGTATTCAAACATTTTATCACCATTTGAATCTCTATATACTTTAATTTTATTAGAATCTATTAAATAAAGTTCTGTTACTCTGTTAAAATTATCTCTTACTACTTCTACAAAACCGTTGCCTTGAAGAAGTATTTGGGTGATTAGACTCTCTATAAATGATACGGATGTGCATTCTTCATTAGGAGAGTCATGCAATAATTTATATAAAGAATGATCTTTAGCTTTTACTTTATTATTTCCATTTATTTTATATACAAAAAGAGGTAAAGTTGCTATTGTTTCTGCTATAACTCTCACGCATGCAAATACTGTAGAGAAAGTTAAAGCAGTATTAGGATTGACTGCTGATAGAGTTTTATCATTTTGAATTGATAAAAAATTACTTCCATCTATATGGCTAAAATCAGGAAATAGCCATTTTTTTATATAATTCCTTATATTTTTTATTACAGACATATAATATATAAAAAATATAAGGAAATATAAGTTTTATATTGTTATTTTATTACAAGAACTTAAAGTCCCACTGTGTGCCTTTATTTTTACTTATTACGGTATTTGTATATACTGTATTTTTAGTTTTTTATTATTGATTTTTTATCTTTTTAAGATAGAATATAATATATGTCGATATGTAGAGGGTAAAAATCTAATGTTATATAAAGATTTTGAAGAGAGTAAGAATAATATTATTGCTAAAAGAAATAAAATATGGATTAAAAATAGAATATTTCCTAAATGGATAAATCCAGAAGAAATAGATTTGGAGCAATTTTTTACAAAAGAAGATACTGCTAAATATTGCTACAATAATCTATTATCTTTTTAGACAAAGAAAAAATAGATATATCAAACTATACTTTTGTTGAACCTTCAGCTGGTAATGGTGCTTTTTTTAATTTATTAGATTCAAAAAATAAAATAGGATTAGATTTAATGCCTTTATCTGATGGTATATTGGAACAAGATTTTTTACTATGGTCGCCTGATGATTTGACTAAAAAGTATATATTTATAGGTAATCCTCCATTTGGTTACAGGGCTTGGCTTGCTTTAGCTTTTATGAACTCAGCAGCACAATATGCTGATTATATAGGATTTATATTGCCTATGTCATTTCAGAGTGATGGAAAAGGTTCTCCAAAAAATAGAGTAAACAATATGAAGTTAGTACATTCTGAAATACTTCCAAATGATAGTTTTTATAGATTAGATAATAAAAAAATTACTGTGAATGCTTTATGGCAAATATGGAAAAAAGGGAATAGTGATTTAGAAGAAAAGAAGTCTTGTGATGATTGGGTAGATATATTTACTGTTGATACTAGAAAAGAAAGAACTTGCGGAATAGAAAAAATGAATAATGCTGATTTTTTTCTTCAAAGAACATATTATACACAACAGCCTAAATTAGTAAAAGATTTTTCAGAAGTAAAATATGTATGCGGATATGGTATTATAATAAAAAAATCTAAAAAAAAAGTTGAAAATATATTAAACAGTATAAATTGGAATGATTACAGTAATTTGGCAACGCATAATTGCAGACATATAAGTATGTATCATATAGAAAAAGCCTTAATAGATAGGGGAATTGTTAATGCCTGATAGTATTTATAGTGAATTATTTTTACATATTTTAGAAAAATATCATAATCATTCTAAATGGGATAATGCCGAATTTAAAAAAATAAAAACACTTTCTAATACAGGTGTAGGAAGTGTTGGTCAGGATTTTATTCATGAATTATGTAATAAATTAAATATCAATTCTAAACTTTCTAAAAAGTCTACAGATGTAAGAGATAAAAATGCATATGATATAGAAATAGAAAATATTGATTTTGAGATAAAAACTGCAACTGAAGATACAAATTTTAATTTTCAATTTAACCATATAAGATATCATAGAAAATATGAGGCTATAATTTGTTTAGGTGTCTCTCCAGATGATTTATATTTTAATATATGGTCTAAGTCTGATATTTTAACAGGTAAGGCAGGTAATTTAGTTAGTATGGAAAAAGGAGCAAATGCTTCTTATAAACTTACAAAATCTAAAAAATCATTATATAAAATAAATGAATTTGAAAATATATTATTAAGTTTTATCAATAATTTCAAGAAATAATTTCCAATAACAACTTTCCTAACCAGACGACTGTCTGCCTATATCGAAAAAGCTCCTGAATTATTTTTTTTACGCCATAGGCGGACATTTGTCTAGTTATAAAATATTATATTACTTATTATTAATGTAGATTTTTAACTAAATTATAATCTCAGGAGTATAAATGCCCGATAAAGCCAAAAAAGCCCCAAAAAATGCCCAAAATAAGCCAAAAAAAGCCGTTAAAATACCAAATCCTGCTAAAAGCATGCCTACGGCACCAGAATATTTTTGTGGGTATTCTTTAAAAAAATGGAAAGAACTTGCTCCTATTTTTGCTGAAAAAAATATGCTTGGAGATGCCGATTTATCAGCATTTGAACTTTTATGTCTGCATTATGGTGATGCTATGAATCTTTATGAAGCTATGATTAATGAAGGCGGTTCTATAGCTGGATATTTAGCAGGTAAAAACTCTCAAACAATGGGCGAATATTTAGCATATCATAAAGCTATAACAGCATATACTAAAATGCTTACCGAGTTCGGTTTAACTCCTGCTTCTAAAAAGAAAGTTCCTGCACCTGACACTATAGAAGAGGATGATCCGCTTGAAAAAATGATAAATGGTTAAATATGATGTATACTTATGAAGAATATATCAATT
>NZ_CVLB01000031.1 GCF_001049755.1 Brachyspira suanatina
AAATAATATCTTCATTCAGAGTATATAGCATGAGAGTAGATACTAATACAAGCGATGATATTATAAATAATTATGCAGATTTTTAGAATTAATCATCAAGAATGATGAAGAAAAGAAATGCAAACAAAAATAAATGAATTATTAGGTTATTATATAACAAAAACAGAGGCAGAAATAAATAATTTAAATATTGCTTAAGATAACAATGAATATACAGCTTTATTATATATAAAGCTGTATATAAAAAATATAACTTTTTAGAGAAAATGACTTGCTATCTTTCGACAAAGAGTTATTGTCACACCATAAATCATTAATTAAAAAGAGGTAATTAAAAATGAATAAAAAATCAAAAAATCATAAGCAATTAGAAGCATTAGAAAAAAATAATAATAATGAAGCTACAATAGAAATAAGAAAATTATTAAATAATAATAATTTATTTGCAGACATACGAGAATATGATGCGGCAGTATATATAGAATATTATATAAATGGAAAAAGAAGATACGATGAAGTTATAGGAGCTCACATTAAAGATAATAAAACTGTATGCAATTATCCAGTTTACTCTACTTATATAAGTGATGAAACAAACAAAGAGTTTATGGCACATTATGCAGTATTATTAAAGTTATCATCTAAAATATTAGAAAAAGATACAATTAGAAATAAAATTAACAAAATATTAACTAGATATATGAATAAAATAAAATATGAAATAGACAATTTGAAAGTACTGTAAACCTTTTTTTAATTATTTAAATGGATACTTTATATATAATAATATATAAAGTATCCAGATTATAAGGTAAATACACCTTCGCTTTCATAAATACTTGTCGTATCTTCAAAATGATTTTTAATCACTCTATGAAGAGCCATAATAGAGGCTACAACACCATCTATTCTTTTATATGATCTTCTTCTGTCAGGTTTTACAGGAAGATAATTATCTCTACCATCTGTTTTTACTTCACAGCAGCTTATCATCCAATTAAGAACTGCATTATTACCATGTAAAAGTTTTCGTTCATCTATAGTTTTTTCAAATAAAGAAGTTCCTTCAGATAAACCTCCAACAGCAAAAGACTGCCTAACCTGTTCCATTTTGAAGCCTTCGCTTTCTAAGTGTGTTACTATTTCAATAGCTTTCCAAGGGTCATAAGCTATTTCTATAATTTCAAAATATGCAGCATCATTTAAGATTGAAGATTCTATAACATCAAAATCTATTATATCACCGCTTGTTAAAGTAATTAAACCTTGAGAAGCCCATAATTCATAAGGTACTCTGTCCTCTTTAGAACGCTGCCTGATATTTTCTTGAGGCATAAAGAATCGTGGCAGAAGTATATATGGACCATTATCAATAGAATCAAAACATAAAACATAAGCCGCTATATCTCTTGTCGTTGCCAAATCTAAACCAATACATGCCTTCCTGCCTTTTAATTCATTTATATTTATATTTTGATGTGAATAAGATTTAAGCCACCTGTCAGAAGAAATCCAAACCTCGCTTGCCTGTGTCCAAACATTCAAGTTCTTTGTAAGAATATCTGTTCTTTGAATAGGTTTATCTAGTCCTTCTAAAAGCCTAGATTTTAGGTAACTGTCTTTTACAGAAACATTTATATTAGGATTAGCTTGAAAAATAATTTTATTTATTAATTCTTCCTGCTTTGAAACATCTTCATTTTTATTTAACTTTTCTTTATATTCAGACATAAATACCCAAATATCATTGATGTTATCAGGCTCGTATATTATAGTAAAATACTCATCATTATTTAATGAACCTTGTAATACTTGCTTTGCATATTCATATTCAGAAAAACATACTGAAGATTTATCAAATCCAGCCGTAGTAATTATAAATATAAGAGGCTGCCTTCTAGCTCCCATTCCAGATTCAAGAACATTTAATAATTCATTATCAGGATGAGCATGGTATTCATCTACTATAACTAAATGCGGATTTAATCCGTCTTCAGTATTGCTGTCCTGTCCAAGCGGTTTGGATTTTGAGGCAGTATCTTTTTTCTTTGTAATTGTAGAAGTTTGTTTATATGTAATCGCTTCTTTATTAAGAGCTTTTGCTTTTCTTATTTGCCTTTCGCTTTCACTCCATGCAATTTTCGCTTGATCTTTTTTAGTAGCTATATAGTATATTTCAACTCCAGCCTCTGCAGGACTGTCGCAGAAAAAACAATAATTACCAATGCCAGATGCAAAAGTAGTTTTTCCATTCTTCCTGCTCACTTGAACATATGCTTTTTTGTAACGTCTGAGTTTATTTTCCTTTCTTCTCCATCCGAATATACTTGCTATTATAAACTGTTCCCAAGGCTCTAGTATAATATTATGATTTGCCCATTCTCCTTTCGTATGTACTAAAGATTGAATAAAAGTAATAGGACGTTTAGCTTCGTTCTCATCAAAATAAAAAGGATAATCATTATTTTTTGATTTTTCTATATCGTCCAAATGCCTTTTCACAGATAAAAAAGCAGCTTGACAGACTGGTAATTCTTTATTTATAACTTTATTGATATATTCTTCATAAGTATACATCATATTTAACCATTTATCATTTTTTCAAGCGGATCATCCTCTTCTATAGTGTCAGGTGCAGGAACTTTCTTTTTAGAAGCAGGAGTTAAACCGAACTCGGTAAGCATTTTAGTATATGCTGTTATAGCTTTATGATATGCTAAATATTCGCCCATTGTTTGAGAGTTTTTACCTGCTAAATATCCAGCTATAGAACCGCCTTCATTAATCATAGCTTCATAAAGATTCATAGCATCACCATAATGCAGACATAAAAGTTCAAATGCTGATAAATCGGCATCTCCAAGCATATTTTTTTCAGCAAAAATAGGAGCAAGTTCTTTCCATTTTTTTAAAGAATACCCACAAAAATATTCTGGCGGGATTTGGTATTTTTAACGGCTTTTTTTGGCTTATTTTGGGCGTTTTTTGGGGCTTTTTTAGCTTTATCGGGCATTTATACTCCTAATAGTATATTTTAGTTAAAAATATATATTAATAATAAGTAATATAATATTTTATAACTATAAGAAAAAAAATAATTCAGGAGCTTTTTATGGTTAGGAAAGTTGTTATTGGAAACTGTACTTTACTTAAGGGAAATTGTGAAGAGGTTATGGAAGAATTAGAAAGTAATTCTATAAATGCTGTAGCATCAGATCCACCGTATTTATATTTAAAGCATAAACTAGATATACCTTTCAATGAAGATAAAGTATTTGGAGAATGGAAAAGATTATTAAAAAATAATTCTATGATAGCATTTTTTGGAAGAGGAGATGCTTTTTTCAGATGGAACTTAATGCTTGACAAATTAGGTTTCAAGTTTAAAGAAAATGCTGTATGGGAAAAAGAAAATGCTTCTAATTATCTAAATAATTTTTTAAGAATACATGAAGATATTTCTTTTCGCAGTTTAGGGAATGCTAATTTAAGAAAGGAATATGTTGACTATTTAGAATATCAAATTAATAAAAATAAATTAGATAGAATTATAGATATTTGGAAAGGTTTAAGAAGTGCATTAAACAGTAAAGATAAAGATGATGTTATTAAATATATAGAAACAGGCATCAAAGAGTTTAATTATGAAACTAAAAGAAAATATGAAATAACAGCAAGAAAACATCAAGGTGCAAAAAGAGGAGTTAATTTATTTCAGTCAGTAAAAGTTGGAAAAATAGAAACATCTATTATGCGTTGTAATAGAGAGCAGTATCAATATCAGCATCCAACGCAAAAACCTGTTGCTTTAATGGAGAGAATAGTGAAATTAGTTTCAGATGAGAACGATACTATATTAGATCCATTTATGGGCGGAGGCAGTACAGGAGTAGCATGCATTAATACTAATAGGAAGTTTATAGGTATAGAGCTTGATGATGAATATTTTGATACAGCAGTCAAAAGAGTAAGTAAAGCATATCAAGATAAACAAGAGGAGTTGCTTGATAAAAAAGCAGCATAATATAATTATATAATGCTTATATTTCCTTATATTTTTTTATATATTATATGTCTGTAATAAAAAATATAGGGAATTATATAAAAAAATGGCTATTTCCTGATTTTAGCCATATAGATGGAAGTAATTTTTTATCAATTCAAAATGATAAAACTCTATCAGCAGTCAATCCTAATACTGCTTTAACTTTCTCTACAGTATTTGCATGCGTGAGAGTTATAGCTGAAACAATAGCAACTTTACCTCTTTTTGTATATAAAATAAATGGGAATAATAAAGTAAAAGCTAAAGATCATTCTTTATACAGCTTATTACATGACTCACCTAATGAAGAATGCACATCAGTATCATTTATAGAAAGTCTAATCACTCAAATACTTTTGCAAGGCAACGGTTTTGTAGAAGTAGTAAGAGATAATTTCAACAGGGTAACAGAACTTTATTTAATAGATTCTAATAAAATACGCATTTTTAGAAATTCAAACGGCAATAAAATGTTTGAATATTCCGATGACGGAAAAATAATCACTTTATCTCCATTACAAGTTATGCATATAGCAGGACTTGGATGGAACGGAGTGATAGGATACAGTCCAATAGCTATGCTCCGCAAGCAGATAGCTACAGGGCTTTATCAAGATAATTTCGCATTAGATTTCTTTTCTAATGGTGTTAAAAAAGTTCCAATTATTTCACATCCGCAAAAATTAAGTTCAGATGCTAAAAAAAACTTAAAAGAAAGCTTCAGAGAGGCTTGGGAAAAAGGTATAGTTGTTCTTGAAGAAGGAATGAAAATAGAGCCTGTGACAATGAATTTGTCAGATGCTCAGTTTCTGGAAAGCCGAAGATTTTCAGTAGAGGAAATATGCCGAGTGTTCCGTGTACCTCCTCATTTAATCGGTGATTTAAGCAGAAGTACAAATAATAATATAGAACATCAAAGTATAGAGTTTGTTACTCATACCATAAGACCTTGGTGCGTTCGTATAGAAAAAGCATTAAACGGCTATTTATTAAGCGGATTAGAAAGAAAAAAATATAATATAGAGTTTAATTTGGATGGACTTTTAAGAGGTGATACTCTTACAAGACAGCAAGCAAATCAAATCAAATTAAA
>NZ_CVLB01000032.1 GCF_001049755.1 Brachyspira suanatina
AGAAGTTAAAAGGCGGAAAACCTAATGAAGCTCCTGTATCTAATATTAAAGAATTAAAAACTTTTTTAGATGGTATATTAACAGGAAAAACTCTTACAGCTGCACAAATAACTTTTGATAATGAAGAAGCTAATATAATATATAGAAAATATAATTTTCCAAAGTATAAAACAAATATAGAAAATATTAGTTTAGTATTGACTGATGAAAATGGCAGCAATGAATATACAGCAGTTATAGAAAAAGAAGAAAACAATTATAGAATAAAATCTATAATAAATAATTTTACCATAAATAAGATGGTATATTTAATAATTAAAAATGTAAATGGAAATGAAGATTTACATTATAAATGCAGCATGTTGGGACAATTTTTTGATATAAACAGAAATACAATACCTCAATTAAGTGCAAATGAATGTATAATATCTGATACTGATTGTCCATTTGTATTTAACCTATCTATTATTGCAAGTAATTTAGTATTAAGCATAATTAAGTCTAATTTTCCAACTGAAATACCAACTAAAAATTATAATGTCATACTCAATATAAAAAATACTCAATTGAATAAACTAGATACCAATATATATTTTATTGATATAGGCAGTCCTAATCCATTTAAACTTGAATTAGTCAAAAGAGATAATAAAATAAAGTTAATAGGGAATTATCTTTATAAAAGTAGTTTAATTATACCGACTTGTTACAGTCCAATATTAGAAAATTATTTTAATATCATAGGCAGCAGGGATGAGCTAATCAATACTGACGGTATTACTTCAAGTTCAGGAAAGCCTAAAAAGTTTGGCTTTATGAGATATAATAATAAACCTAATATATACACTTTAATAATAGCTAATCAGGATGGTTCAGAAATAGAAACAAATGAAATAATAACTTTCGATTTGACTCCTGATAAAAATGCAGAAGTAGAAGTAAAAGAAAAAGTAATAGAAACTGTGCAAGATGCTATAGAAGCGTTAAGCGATTCATATAACGGAGATTTTGACTCAGAACCTACAGATCCAACTCCAGAACCTCCTGAAGAAACAAATATATATACTTTTGAAAAAACTACTTTTACTTTAGAAGCTGAAGGCGAAACTATTATTCTAAATAGTGACATTATGAAAGATATAAGTAGTTTATCACTAATAAAAAATACTGATGGAAGCTTCAATTTGAAAGGAAGTTTTGAAATTAATAATGAAGGTCAGGCAGTTATAAGAACTAATAAACAAATTGATTTAGATAAAAGAAAGTTAGCAGGTATGTACTATGGTGGAATGCAGCTAATATACAAATACGAAAATAAGTATTTATATATTATCATAGTGGCATCAAAAGTGGAAAGCCTATATTAAATATAGAAGATATAAAAATATATGATAATAATATAATCTGTCCTCCAGATTTTAATTATATTAAACTTGTAGGATATGAAGTATCAGAAGATTTGGTATATATTTAATAAATGGAGTCTATAGGTTAAAAGGTTCTTTCAAATCTAATAGTAATAATATGGCTTTCTTTCTGAATCTTAGTATGCAGGAATTTTTTGAAGATAAACAGCAATATAGCTATTCTTCATATAAAATAGGAATAACATCAGGAGAGCCATTCTATACTATGATATCTATTAGTTCTATAACACCTAATCAAAAATATACTATAGATATGGAATGTCCGCTTCAGCCAAGTATTTAATGTAGGGCTTATTATGAAAAGACAATTTGATACATTATTTAAACACAATATTTTTAATAATAAAGAACATTATAACTTCTGCAGCAAATGCAATAAACTTTATGAAAATAAACAATTCTGCGAATGTGGTAATTTTATTAATCTAACTAGAATAGATAAAAATATAGCAAATATTATTTTAGAGTTAAATAAAAAAGGATATAAAACAAGTCAATGCTGCGAAGGACATATTGAAGATGAATATTTCCATCCATATATATACTTTAGTTATTTATTTGATATTAATGTTTATAGTATGGCTAGGCAAATATCAGAAGTTATAGAAAGTGAAAATCTTCCTATTGAAACTGTTTATATGTTCAATAATAAAAACAAGCAGATAGGAACTTTATTTGAAGTAAAAGAAAGTAAAATAAAAGAATTAGAAGATAACAGAGAAAAAATAAAAGATGTATTTATTAAAAGTTTTGAATCAATAATAGAAAAATTAAAAGTTTATAAATAGTTTTAAGGAGAAAATATGTTTAAATTAATATTAATTTTTTTAATAGGTGTTATGGTAGTTTTTACTTTCATTGGAATAGTAAAATACTATAACAAGTTTATGAATGAAAAAGAAGGGACATTTAAAGAGAGATTAAAAGCTCTCATTAAAGAAAAAACATCAATATATTATTTCATTAAATTAACTTATGGCTGTGTGATGTTTTTTATAGCTGTAATTTCATAGGACTGATTATGAAGGCATTAAAAGATTTAATATCTTGTTCCAAGACTGGACATCTTTCTAGTATGCGTTTAATAAGTTTATTAGGTTCAGCGGTCATGCTTGTTTGTATAGCTTTCTTAGTTTTTTCTAAAGATGTTAGGCTTGGAGAAGCTCTTCCATTTTTAATGGGAGGTTTGCTTGGACTTGCTGGATTTAAAAGTTATCAGTCAAAGTTTGAAGGGGATAAATAATTAATAATCTCTAATATTTTTTATTATATATATAAATAAAAGCCATAATAAGAATATTTATATTGAAATAGCATTTCTTTTTAGTAAGATAAAGTTTTTATTTATTTGTACTGAATGGATGCTTGTCAAAAGGCTGGAACTAGAAAGGTTTCAGCCTCCTTTTTTA
>NZ_CVLB01000033.1 GCF_001049755.1 Brachyspira suanatina
GCAGTCAGAAGCGGTATCTAAGACTAGTAGTTCAGTACAGCAGATGATGGCGAATATAGTAACAGTAAGCCATGGAGCAACTAAAGCTAATGATTATGCTAAGATTCTATACACTGAAGCTCAAGATGGAAGTAATATAGGAGAGTCAGTAGTAGATTCTATACAAAGTATTAAAGAATATTCTAAACAGATTACTAATATTACACAGGTAATTCATAATATAGCGGAACAGACTAACCTCTTAGCTATGAACGCAGCGATAGAGGCAGCGCATGCCGGAGAACATGGCCGCGGATTTACAGTAGTAGCGGATAAGATTAGAAAGTTGGCAGAGGATACAGGTGAGAACTCTAAGATTATTAATGAGATAATTGAAGAGACAACACAGGCAATAGATCATACAGTATCTTTAGCATTCAAGAGTTCTGAATCAATGGAGAAGATATTGGAAGGTTCTAATACTTTAGCGGATTTGATATCAACAATATCCGGTGCGAATGATGAATTAGATATAGGTCGCCGAGAGATCTTGATGAATATTAGCAATTTGAATAGTATTACAGAAGATGTACAGGAATTATCTTTAAAGCAGATGCAGATGAGTTCTGCGGTTAGTCAGAATATTTCTAGTGTAGATAAGTTAGCAGAAGATGTAGTTAATGTAGTTAACACAGCAGAAAATGAGATGAAGGAGCTTGTCAATTCAATAGAGAATGTATCGAATTTGTCAAGTACAAGCAGTCATAATATGGAGACAATGGACAAGCGAATTAAAGAGTTGCAGTATATCTTCCTTCAGTTGTATAAATTAGTAATATCTTTCAAAACAGAGAAGAGTGAAGAAGAGATAGCAAGGGAGAAGAGTAAATCAACAGCAGTAGATAAGAAGCGAATCAGATTAGAACGTAAGGCCGAGAAAAATAGAATAAAAGAAGAAAAGAGAAGATTGAAAGAGTTGAAAAAAGAAAGTACTAAAGGAAAAAAATAAATTCTATCTTTAAGTATATTTAATATAACTTTTTAGTAATTAAATATAGTTTTAACTAGTAAATTTTATAAAAAATGGTATATTAATATATAAAAATACTTTGTAAAATTAAATAGGTTATTTTTCTAAATATTGATATTATTATACCGAAAATTAAAATAGTAACCCAATATTTTATAGGTTGAATAATATGTTTTTAAAGTAAATGAGGATAGATTAAAAAGAAGATTAAAATTTTATATACCGATAGCATTCTTGATTATGGCTGCTATCTCAGTTGGTTCCTATTCCATACTATTAAAAACTATTTATCAGCAATCAAGCTCATTAAGAGGATATGTATATATATTTATACTTTTTTTAGCTATTTTTACAGCAGTAAGTATGTTTTTTGACTGTTTAAAAGTGGAAAGAGGAAAATCTATTCCATTAGGAAAAATATATGTTGTAAAATCTGGTATTGCTGTAGTTTTAGTAGCCATTGTTTCCTATACAGTTTATATATTAGATGGAAGTATAACATTATTTGAAATACTTAATATACGTTTAATAATGGTTATATTTTTGATTACTATAGCTATGGCTGTTTCTTCTATATTTTTTAATATATTAGTAAGACCATTGTATAAAAAAACAGGTGGGAAAGAATATTATTTGCCTATGGTTTATAACTTTTTACCTGTATCAATGGCAACAGTAATATTTATAGTTACTTTAATTAATGGTATGCATTACAGATCTGAAATAATTTATGATAGACAGTATGATATGATAATAAAAAAAGGTTATGCTAATGACTTTATTAATAATATTTCAGATTCTTTAGGAAAATATATTGCAATATCTGAAAATATAGTAGCATATATGAATATAATATATAGAAATGATTATACTTTAGAAGATTATACTAGTATATTATCAAGATATTTAAGTACAAGATATGCTAACAATAATAATATATCGTCTGTATCTATGTTTTTGTCAGATATAAAGAATGTTAATATAAATATTAATACTAATGGTGTTGATAATTTATCAATAAATTGGAGATATAATGATATTAATAATTTAGCTAGTATTAATACAAATTCAAGACCTAATATAGCAGGTAATTATTTTACTAGATTAGCTACAGAAACTAATTCTTTGATAGATATAACACCAAATGCTGATACTTTTTATATATATAGTCCTATTGTATTAAATAATAGAAATGTAGGTTTTATTACTTTAGAGGTTAAAAGCTCAGTATATTTAGAAGTATTATCAGATAGTCTATTTAAGGCTAATTTAAATATATTTTTAACAGATGATACATATAATATAAAAGCATCAAATAATCCTTCATTGATAGGTAATACTCAAAGAGATTTGGACAGCAGTGCTATAGGTATAGAAATAAAGAATAGCCGACATAATAATCATAAGAATGGAATAATAGATGTAAATGTAATTTCTTTTAAGGACTCTGATATATTAGCTATAAAGTATTCTTTATTTAATAATTTATATGTTATAAATGTATGGCAGCATAGTAATGCTTATCAAAATCAATTATTTAGAAATACTATAATAAAGGCTTCTGTAGCAATATATTTAGGTTTATTAGCATTTTTATTAGTTATATTGGCTTTGATACTTTCTTTGAGAAAGACTTTAGTATTTGCGAAGAATGTATCAGAATCATTGAGTGAAGGAGAAGGTGATTTAACAATCAGACTTCCAGTTATTAGTAATAATGAATCAGGAGAATTAGTACATTCTTTTAATAAGTTCTTAGAAAAGGTAAAAAATATCATTGTTAGTGTAAAAAACAATGCTTATACTTTGACAGGTAATATTCAGAACATGAGAGCATCTATTAGTATAAGTATTAGTGATTTAATACCATTTATAAAGAATTTGAGACAGAGCTTGCTAATTCTAA
>NZ_CVLB01000034.1 GCF_001049755.1 Brachyspira suanatina
CAATATGGAAATAGTAATTAAAGATTTAGAAGAGTTTAGTAAAAAGAAAGCTGTTTATGCGAAACTTGGAGATTATAACATTAATGTTAATGATCTATCTCTTAAAATAGCTCTTAAATTAAATGATTATTATAATAGTGTAAAAGCTCTTGAAGATGTTGATTCAGAACAAATAATTAATGAGATAGTAATTCCTATTATACAAAGATCGCATCCTGATGTTAGTAAAGAAAAAATATCAGAAGATTTTAATTATGATCAGTTAATGAAAATAATGCAAATGGCATTTGAATCTTATCTTCGTGCAGGCAGTGATTCAAAAGAAACAAAAGAAAGTAAATCAGATCAAGGTGTAAATAATAAAAAAAAGAAAGCTAATAAAAATAGAACTAATAAAATTGTTGGCACATCTAGCTCATAGTTATGGCTGGACAGAAGACTGTATGATGGAGATGAGTTTGCAAAGACTTCTGCTCTATTATACAGCTTCTTTAAATTTGCCTTATATAATCGAAGTTCAAGAAGAAACAAAAGCAGATAATAATGTAAGTGAAATAAAGCAGGGAAATAAAACTATAAGAAGAGAAAAGAAAGGCTTATGGGAAATAGAGACTATTACTGTAAATAATTAGCAGTAATAAAAATAGTGAGCCGAAGCCACCAAGTAGGTGATTATTGGCGTAGGCGAGCATAGCAACAAATAAGAGAAAAGCAAGGGCTTTGGGAAATAGAAACAATAATAACGGATAATTAAATAAATGAGCAGCTTAAATGTTAGTATATATGCAGATGCTTCCCAAGCTATTGAAGCATTTGGAAAACTTAAAGATAAAACAACCGACTTAGAAAGAGGTTTTGATAAAATAGGAAAATCTTTTGATAAGTTCGGTTCTTTAGCTACTAAAAGTTTAACTGTTCCAATAGCGGCAGGAACAACAGCTTTTGCATTAGCAACTAAAAAAGCTACTGATTTTGATAATGGAATGCGTGAGGTTCTTACGCTTCTTCCTAAATTAGGGAGTGAAGGTTTTGAATCTTTAAAGCAGGAAACTTTGGATTTTTCTAAAGAAATCGGAAAAGTACCTGAAGAAGTAGTACCTGCTTTATATCAATCACTTTCTGCAGGAGTTCCTAGAGAAAATGTATTTGATTTCTTAAAACAGCAGCTGAAGCTTCAGTTGCAGGTGTTGCTGAATTAGAAACTTCAGTTGATGGGCTTACTTCAGTTACAAATGCTTATGGAACAGAAGTTCTTAATGTTAATAGAGCTTCGGACATAATGTTTCAAACTGTAAAGCTAGGAAAAACTGATTTTACTCAGTTATCAAAATCTTTATTTAATGTCATTCCTACCGCTTCAGCATTAGGTGTTCAGTTTGAAGATATAGGAGCTGCTATTGCCGTAATGACTGCCCAAGGTACGCCTACTTCTGTGGCCACAACACAGATTAGGCAGGCTTTAGTAGAGCTTAATAAAGAAGGCAGCACCACAGATAAAGCGTTTAGAGAAATAGCAGGAACTAGCTTTAAAGAGTTTATCGAACAAGGCGGTACACTTCAGGAAGCTCTGCAAATGCTTGCTGAAAAAGCTGCTAAAAGTGGAAAAGATGTTTCTAGTATGTTCAGCAGCGTTGAGTCAGGAAATGCTGCTTTGGCATTATCTGGAAAGAATGCTAGTAAGTTCAAAGATGCTCTAGATCAAATGAATAATTCAGCAGGTGCTACAGCTGAGGCATTCAAAAAAATAGACGATGGTCCAGCAAGACAGTTTGAAAAAATAAAAGCAGAACTTAGTGCTTTAGTAATAGAGCTTGGAAACAGCCTTCTTCCTGTTGTTAATGAAGATTTACTTCCTGTTATAAGAGATAAAGCAGTTCCTCTCGCTGAAAAAATGATTCTTACTATAATATCATTAATAAAAACATTCAGCGATTTGCCTGCACCTTTGCAAGCGGCAAGTGTAGGATTTGTTGCTTTAGCAGCAGGCTTCGGTCCTGCATTAAAAGGTATAGTAGGACTTGGAAAAGGATTAACAGAAGC